>JACDCH010000418.1 GCA_013694495.1 Acidimicrobiia bacterium
GCGCAGCGCCGGGTCGTCGCGCCCGTGCACCAGCTGGAGGAGCTGCACCGCGAGCTCGATGTCGCGGATGCCGCCGAGCCCCCGCTTCAGGTCGCGGTCGCTGGTGCCCCGCCGCGCCACCTCGGCCTCGGCCCGTCGTTTCATGGCCCGGATCGCCCGGATGTCGTCGGCTCCGAACGGCCGGTCCCACAGCGCCCGCTCGGCGGCCTCGGCCCATGCCGCGCCGAGCGCAGGGTCGCCGGCCACGGGTCGCGCCTTGAGGAGGGCCTGTCGCTCCCAAGGCGCGGCCCACCGCTCCCAGTGCGCCACGTAGCCGGCGACGGTCCGCAGGAGCACGCCCCCGCCGCCTCCGGGCCGGAGCGCGAGGTCGACGGGTACCGAGTGCCGCACCAGCGCCGCGGCTCGGCGGGCCGCCGGCTCGGCACCGGCCGGGTCGGCCGCCACCAGCACGACGTCGACGTCGCTCGCGTAGTTGAGCTCGCCGGCACCGAGCTTGCCCATGCCGATGACCGCGAGCTCCGGGGCGCCCGCCAGACGGAGGGCGGCTTCCCAGAGCGCCGCCGCCGCGGTCGAGATCGCCCGGGTCGTGGCGGTCAGGTCGTCGATCCCTCCGAGGTCCCGTGCCGCCAGCCGCAGCATTTCGCGCTCGTAACAGCGGGCGAGGTGGTCGACGTCGATCGCGCCGGCCGGGTCGATGGCGACGTCGAGGTCGGCCAGGGCGGCGGCGGCGCCGGGGTCGGCGACCAGGCGGTCGGCGGCCCACCGGCTCAGCGCCACCAGTCGGGCCGGGGCCTCCATCAGCCGTCCACCATGCGGCCTAGCCTGCCCGCCGTGCCGCGCCTCCGGGTCGCTCTCTGCCAGCTGAACACCGTCGTCGGCGACCTCGACGGCAACGTTCGACGCATCCTCGCGGCCTACGAGCAGGCCGAAGCGGCCGGCGCCGACCTCGCCGTCTTCCCGGAGCTCGCCATCACCGGCTACCCGGCCGAGGACCTTCTCCTCCGGCCCGGCTTCGTCGCCGACAACCGGGCCGCGCTCGACAAGGTCGCGGCGGGCACGGGGCGCTGCGTCGCGTTCGTCGGCTTCGTCGACGCCGACCGCGACCTCCGCAACGCGGCGGCCGTGTGCGCCGACGGCGCCGTCGTCGGGCGCTACCACAAGCGGCTCCTGCCCAACTACGCCGTCTTCGACGAGCAGCGCTACTTCACCGCCGGCGTCCGCCCGATCTCGTTGTTCGACGTCGGCGGCGTTCGTGTGGGCGTGTCGATCTGCGAGGACGCGTGGGCGCCGACCGGACCCATCTACCAGCAGGGCGCGGGCGGCGCCGAGCTCGTCGTCAACCTCAACGCCTCGCCCTACTACCGCGGCCGCCACGTCGAGCGGGAGCGGATGATCGCCACCCGGGCCGAGGACGGGCACTGCGCCATCGTGTACGTCAACCAGGTGGGCGGCCAGGACGAACTGGTCTTCGACGGCGGCTCGTTCGTGGTCGACGACCGCGGCGAACTCGTCACCCGGCTCCCGCAGTTCCAGGAGCAGGTCGCGCTGGTCGACGTCGACGTGCGCATGACGTTCCGGACCCGGCTCCTCGACCCGCGGGGCCGGGCCGCGGTGGAGCCGTTGCCCGTCGTCGACGTCGGAACCCGTGCCATCGCACCCGCCGAGGGCCGGCCGGACGTGCCCGCGCCGGTCGAGCCGCTCGGCCCGGTGGCCGAGGTGTACGAGGCCCTCGTGCTCGGGACGCGCGACTACGTCCACAAGAACGGCTTCACCGACGTCGTGATCGGCCTCTCGGGCGGCATCGACTCGTCCCTCGTCACCTGCATCGCCGCCGACGCCCTCGGCGCCGACCACGTGTACACCGTCGCCATGCCCAGCCGCTTCAGCTCGGAGCACTCGCGCCGCGACGCCGGCCGCCTGGCCGCCAACCTCGCCGTCGACCACTGCGAGGTCGCCATCGAGCCGGCCCACGCCGCCTTCCGAGAGATGCTCACGCCGGTCGCGGGCGAGCCCACCGGCCTCACCGACGAGAACCTCCAGCCCCGTGTGCGGGGCACACTGCTCATGGCGCTCACCAACGCCAACCGGGGCTGGCTCGTGCTCACGACCGGCAACAAGAGCGAGCTGGCGGTCGGGTACTCCACGCTCTACGGCGACACGGCCGGCGGCTTCGCCGTGATCAGCGACGTCCCGAAGCTGCTGGTCTACGACCTGTGCCGGCTCATCAACGAGCGGGCCGGGCGGGAGATCATCCCCGAGTCGGTCCTCACCAAGCCGCCGTCGGCCGAGCTGCGGCCCGACCAGCGAGACGACCAGTCGCTCCCGCCCTACGAGGCCCTCGACCCGCTCCTCGCCGCCTACGTCGAGGAGGACATGACCCGCACGGAGCTGGTGGCTGCCGGCCACGACGCGGCCCTCGTCGAGCGCATCACCCGGCTGGTCGACGTCGCCGAGTACAAGCGGCGCCAGAACCCGCCGGGCCCGCGCATCTCGGCCAAGGCGTTCGGCAAGGACCGGCGCATGCCGATCACCAACGGCTACGACGGCTGACCGGGCGGGCGGGGGGCAGGGTGGCGAGGACCGTGGTGGTGTGCGACGACGACGCGACCATGCGCGGCGTGGTGTCGAAGGTGGCGACGATGGCGGGGCTGACCGTGCTCGCCGAGACCGACAGTGCCACCGGCGCAGTCGACCTCGTCGACCGCTTTCGAGCCGACGTGCTCGTGCTCGACCTGGCCCTCCCGTTCGGCAGCGGGTCGCAGGTGGTCCGTGAGCTGCGCGAGCGGTCGTCCCCGTGCCAGATCGTGGTGTTCACCTCGTACGCGGCCGACGATCCGTCCGTGCGCGAGCTGCGCGTCCGGGCCGTCGTGGAGAAGCCCGACTTCATCCGGCTGGAGGAGGTCCTCCTCGAAGCGGCCGGAGGCGCGGGGGAGCGCGGCGTCGAGGGGGACGAACGCCGGGGCCGGGTGCCGACGCGCGTCGGTTTCCCGCCGCCGCTCGCACTGTCGCCGAGCGGGCTCGAGGCACCGAGCTCGTTCGCCGGCGCCCTCGAGGCCCTCGAGCCAGGCGACGGCGTGCTCGTCGTGAGGGTCAGCGGCGCCGAATCCACACCCGACCGCCATGGGCGACTGCTGGCAGTCGACCAGGTCCTCAACGTCGCCCGGTTGCTGCGGGTGGTGCTCCGGGTCCAGGACCGCATGGCCATCGGCGACGACGACGTCGAGCTCGTCGCCGTCCTGCTGTCAGCGGGGCGCACCGGCGTGGTCTCGGTGTGGGAACGCCTCGAACGGGCCCACCAGCTGGCCACCAACCCAGGCGTCCTGAGCGCGGGCTGGGCGGTGGTGGAGCCCAACGAGGCACCGACGAGCACGCCGGGCCGGGCCCGGGATGCCGCGCTCCACAGTGTCGGCCAACCGCCGGGCGACCGGCTGTGGGCCGGGTAGGCGGCCGTGGCCGAGTACACCGGTGCCTTCCCACCGCCGCCCGAGGACCCGCCGCGGCCGGCGTACACGGG
>JACDCH010000447.1 GCA_013694495.1 Acidimicrobiia bacterium
ACCGGGCTCAGCGCCATGGTCGGCGGCGGCGACTCGACCGCCCCCGGGACCGACACCGTGGTGGTGGACTCGACCGGGACGGCGGCGCCGTCCTGGAGGGCCCGCACCGGCTGCCCGGTGGGCTGCACCCCGACGAGGGCGCTGGCGAGGTTCAGGCGGCCGCTGCCGAACTGGCCGTCGGGTCCGGTCGGCCCGAGGTCGTCGGCGGTGGCCAGCATCCGGTCGACCGCTTCCTGGGGTGTGAACCCGACGCTGCGAAGGACCGCCAGCGCGCCCGACACGAAGGGCGCCGACATCGAGGTACCCGACAGGCATGCGTACGACGACTGGCCGGCTGCGCCGGCCCGGAACCAGGTGGACAGGATCCCGTTGGGTCGGTCGCTCTCGCAGGAGGCGCTGTCGTCGCGGAGGCCGCCGGGGGCGGCGATGCCCCAGCGCACGTTGCCGACGCCGCTCGAGTAGTCGGCCCGCTGGTCGTTGACGTCGGTGGCGGCGACGATCACGGCAGGCACGTCGACGAGGCTCCCCGGGAGGGTGTCGTTGCCGCCGGCCACCACCGGGATGGCGCCGACGGACCAGGCGTACTCGAGCGCGGCGGTGAGCTCGTGGCCGGGGCCGATGACCTCCTGGGTGACGCTCCCGAGCGACAGGTTGATGACGTCGGCGCCGTGGTCGGCGGCCCAGCGCACGCCCTCGGCGACGTCGGCTTCGGTGCCGGACGCGTCGCAGTCCGGCTGGTCGCCGCTCGTGCACCGGTCCGGCAGCGACAGCACCCGCACCGAAAGGAGCCGGGCCATCGGGGCCACGCCGGCCACGCCGGTGCCGTTGTCGGTGACGGCCGCGGCGATGCCGGCGACGTGCGTGCCGTGACCGGCATCGTCGCTTGCGGCGCCGTCGACGCAGCCCGTGGGGGAGTCGTCGTGGCCCACGCAGTCGGCCCCGCCGATGACCTTGGTGCCGAGGTCGGGATGGGCGAGGTCGATGCCCGAGTCGACGACGGCGATCACGATGCCGTCGCCCGTGGCGGTGGCCCAGGCCGTGGGCGCCCCGATGCGCTGGAGTCCCCACTGCCGCGACAGGCCGGGATCGTCGGTGCTGACCGGCGTCGGGAGCTGCGCTCGGGCGGCCGGGGCGGGCAGCGCCAGCACGAACGCGGCGCAGAGCGCGCCGACGCCAGCGGTCAGCCGGCGGCGGTCGGGGCGCATCGCCCCATTCTCGGCGATCCGGACGCCCTTCCGCGCATCACCCCGGTCAGAGGCGGCGTAGCACCGTGACGACCCGACCGAAGATCTGCACCTCGTCGGGGTCGAACTCCATCGGCTCCATCGTCGGGTTGTGCGGCTGGAGGACGACCTTGCCGCCCCGGCGCGTGTACGTCTTCACCGTCGCCTCCTCGCCGGGGATGCCGGCGACGACGATGTCGCCCTTCTCGGCCGTCGGCTGCGTGAGCACCACCACGTAGTCGCCGTCGAGGATGCCGGCATCGATCATCGAGTCGCCCCTGACCCGGAGCATGAACAGCTCGCCCTCGCCGCAGAAGTCGGACGGGACCGGCAGCAGCTCCTCGACGTTCTCGTGGGCGAGCACGTCGGTGCCGGCGGCGACGTCGCCGACGAGCGGGACGTGCCGCACGGGCCGGCGCTCGATGGCGATGTTGGAGTTCGGGTCCCACCGCACCTCGATGGCGCGGGGCTTCGTCGGATCGCGCTTCAGGAACCCGAGGCGCTGCAACGCCGCCAGGTGCGTGTGCACGGTGGACGGCGAGGTGAGCCCGACCGCGGCCCCGATCTCGCGCACCGACGGGGGGTAGCCCCGGTCGCGCATCGACCCGTCGATGATGTCGAGGATCTCTCGCTGGCGCGGCGTGAGCTGGACGTCGGTCATCGTTCGGGGCTCCCTGGGTCGAGGGCTGTCGAGGTCGGAACGCGGGGCGAACGTGCGTTCGACCAGGACTGTACCGAACCTCGCCCTCCCTGGCAAACACCCGTTCGCCGAACATCCGCGCGCCGTCCGCTCAATCGCGCGAAGGTCAAGGCAAGGTCAAGGTCAAGTGCGCGACGGAGGCGGCGCTGCGCGGCGGCGCCTCTCCCGTGCCGCCACCGCTCGAGACGCCCAGCCCGATGCAACGGGCTGGCGTCTGCGCCGGCGGGTGCATCACCCCCGGCGGCTGCCTTGTCCCCCATCGTCCCGCCCGCACAGCGCTGTGAGCAGGCCGCTTGACCCGAACGAGCGTTCGTGGGAACATGCGTTTCGGAACGCTTGTTCGTTCCGGTTCCACGCTTCGCAGCGCCTTCACCGTCACACCCCCCGGAGAAGATCCCGTCATGGTCGCCATCGCCCACCCCGCCGCCCGCCCCGTCAGCTTCCGCCTCCCGGCGGACACCTACCGGCGCCGCCGCCTGGGCGCCCTCGGGCTCGTGCTGGTGATCGCCGCCCTCGCCCTCGCCCTCGTCACCACGCTGATCGGCCCGACCGAGGCGGCGCCAGCACCGGCGCCGGTGGCGGTCGTCACCCACGTCGTGCAGCCGGGCGACACGCTCTGGTCGATCGCGAACGACCTCGCCCCCGGGCGCGACCTGCGGCCGGTGGTCGACGCTCTGGCGGCGGCCAACGGCGGCGCCGTGCTGGTGCCGGGGCAGCGCATCGTCGTGAACATCCCCGACTGACCCCGGCTGGGCTCGTCCGTCAGGGGCGCTTGCTGAGCTCGGTGACCTCGCGCTCGAAGTCGGCGAGGTCGTCGAAGCCCTTGTAGACGCTGGCGAAGCGCACCGCGGCGACCACGTCGAGGCGGCGGAGGCGCTCGAGCACCCCGATGCCGATGCAGTCGGTCGTGACGTCGGGGCCGCCGAGGCGCAGCTCCTCCTCGACCTCAGCGGCCAGATCGTTCAGCTGCGCCTCGGTGACGGGTCGGTCGGTCGCCGCCACCTGGGCGCCGGCCACGATCTTGGCTCGCTCGAACGGCGTCCGGTCGCCGTTGCGCTTCACCACGACGAGCGGCACCTCCTCGACCCGCTCGAACGTGGTGAACCGGTGGCCGCAGCCGAGGCACTCCCGCCGGCGGCGGATGGCATCGCCCTCGGTGGCCGGCCGCGAGTCGACGACCTTGTCGTCGTCGATCGAGCAGGTCGGACAGCGCACGGCCGCGACGGTACTTCTGTCCCGCCGGCTCAGGGCCGGACGTAGCGGGCGAAGAGGGTGCCGTCCTCCTCGAGGAGGCGGTCGAGGCGCAGGGCGCCCGGTCCGGCCGGCGGCCCGTCGCCCTCGGCTACCCGCCGCGACCGCCCGCCGGCCAGCAGGGGAGCGACGGACTGGCACCACTCGTCGACCAGGTCGAGCTGCACGAGCTGGCCGTTCAGCGTCGGCCCGCCCTCGCACAGCACCACCCCGGCGCCCCGCTCCGCCAGCGCCGTCAGCGCCAGCGGGAGGTCGACGAGGCCGTCGCCGACCAGCACGACCTCGGCCACCTCGGCCAGTCGCGCCCGCCGCTCCTCGTCCGCCGCGGCGGTGGTGAGCACGAGCGGACGGATGGCGGGGTGGGCGTCGGCGAAGAGGCGCTGCTCCGGGTCGAGGTCGGCGGAGCCGGTCACCACCGCGATGCGTGGCGGCGGGCTGCCGCCGGGGCGGGCGCGCCCGGCGCCGTAGCGCTCGGCACGAGCAGTGCCGGCGGCCACGAGCACGACGTCGGCCACGGCCCGGATGGCCCGGAACACGGC
>JACDCH010000459.1 GCA_013694495.1 Acidimicrobiia bacterium
CGCTCGGTCGTCGCGGTCCTCGGCCGACTTCGTTCCCCTACGGCCGATGCCTGGGGGCTCCGCCCCCAGACCCCCAGCGCCTTCGGCGGTCGACCCGAGCCCGAGCGCGGGCCGCTGTTCGTCGCACGTGCCCAAGACGCCCTCCGGATCTGACCCTCGTGCGTCAGGGGCCGGGGTCCTCGCCGACCTCGCGGAGGGCGTCGCGGAGGGCGACCCGGAGGCGGCGGGCGTTGGCGGGATCGAGGTGGGCGACGAGGCCGGCCCGGGAGGCGCCGACCTCCTCCGTGGTGAGCACGACGCGCGGCTCGCTGTCGTCGTAGTCGTCGCTCACCGCCACCGCCCACGACACCCGCTGGAACTCACCGTCGTCGCCGCCCGGCGGCACCTCCTCGGCGGTCATGGGATGGTCGTCGATCGAGCGGCGCATGACACCATGCTCGTCGATGCCCTCGCCGTTCCTCGCCGCCGCCCGGGGCGAACCCCACGACACCGTCCCCGTGTGGTTCATGCGCCAGGCCGGCCGCTCGCTCCCCGAGTACCGCGCCATCCGGGGCGAGGGTTCCATCCTCGACGCCATCCACCAACCGGAGGTCGCGGCCGAGATCACGCTGCAGCCGGTCCGGCGTTACGGCGTCGACGCGGCCATACTCTTCAGCGACATCGTCGTCCCGGTGGCGGCCATCGGGTTCGGCGTCGACGTCGCCCCCGGCACCGGGCCGGTCGTCGAGACACCGTTCTCGTCGGCGGCCGACCTCGACCGCCTGCGCCCGCTCGAGCCCGAGGCCGACACGGGCTACGTGCTCGACACCGTGCGGGCCGTCGTCGGCGAGCTCGACGTGCCCCTCATCGGCTTCGCCGGCGCGCCGTTCACGGTGGCCAGCTACCTCATCGAGGGGCGGCCCTCGCGCACGTACGGCAAGACCAAGGCGCTCATGCTCGGCGACCCCGTGCTGTTCGGCGAGCTGCTCGACCGCCTCGCCCACATGGCGGCCGACTCGATCACCTCCCAGGTGCAGGCCGGCGCGTCGGCGTTCCAGCTGTTCGACTCGTGGGCCGGCGCCCTCAGCCCGGCCCACTACGAGCGCTTCGTCTTGCCCCACAGCCGCACGGTCTTCGAGCGCTGCGGGGAGCTCGGGGTGCCGGGCATCCACTTCGGCGTGAACACCGGCGAGCTGCTCGGGTCGATGGCGGCAGCCGGGCCCGACGTGGTCGGCGTCGACTGGCGCACCCCGCTGTCGATGGCCCGTGGTCGGGTCCCCGAGGGCATCGCGCTCCAGGGCAACCTCGACCCGGCCGCCTGCCTGGCGCCGTGGCCCGCGGTCGAGGCCGAGGTGCGGGCGGTGCTGGCCGACAACGCCGGGCACCCGGGCCACATCTTCAACCTGGGCCACGGGGTCACCCCCGACCTCGACCCCGGCGTCCTGGAGCAGGTGGTCGACCTCGTCCACGCCGAGGGCGAGGTGCGCAGCCCGTGATCGGCGTGGTGGTGATGGCCTACGGCACGCCGGCTTCGCTCGACGACGTCGAGGGCTACTACACCCACATCCGCCGGGGCCGCCCGCCGGAGCCGCACCTGCTCGAGGAGCTGATCGGCCGCTACCAGGCGCTGGGCGGCACCTCGCCGCTGCGGGCCATCACCGAGGCCCAGGCCGCGGCGATCGGCGACGCGCTGGGCGACGGGTTCGCCGTCGCGCTCGGCCAGAAGCACGCCGCCCCGTTCATCGAGGACGGCGCCCGGTCGCTGGTGGAGGCGGGGGCCACGAGCCTCGTCGGCGTCGTGCTCGCCCCCCACTTCAGCAAGGGCTCGGTGGGCGAGTACGCCAAACGGCTGGACGCCGCCGCGGCCGAGCTGGGCGTGACGGCCACGACGGTGCCGCAGTGGCATGACCTGCCCGAGTACCGCCGCTTCCTGGCCAACGGCATCGCCTCGGGGCTCATGTCGCTGCCGGCCCGCACCAAGGTGCTCTTCACGGCCCACTCGCTGCCCGAGCGGGTGCTGGTCGACGACCCGTACCCCGAGCAGCTGCGCGAGTCGGCCGCGGCGGTGGCCGCCAGCGTCGGCCTCGACCGGTGGACCGGCTGGTCGGTGGCGTGGCAGTCGGCCGGGCGCACGGCCGACCCGTGGCGCGGGCCCGACGTGCTCGAGGTGCTCGACGACCTCGCCGGCACCGGCCGGGCCGACGGCGTGCTCGTGTGCCCGCAAGGCTTCGTGGCCGATCACCTCGAGGTGCTCTACGACCTCGA
>JACDCH010000460.1 GCA_013694495.1 Acidimicrobiia bacterium
GCCACGACCACTCCCCCGCCGGCGGCCATGGCCGTGGCCTTGCCCCCGGGCGCGGCGCAGAGGTCCGCGGCCAACGACCCCGCGCCCAGGCCTTCGCCGGCCAGCGCGGCGACCAGCTGCGATGCGCGGTCCTGCACGTAGCCATCGGGCCGCTCGGTGGCCGCGGCGGCGTCGTTCATCGCCTCGAGCGCTCCGCTGGCATCGTCGGCCCCGAGGTCGGCGGTGAGCCGGTCGACGATCCAGTCCGGGTACGAGAGGCGGACCGCGTCGGAGGGCCAGGCGGTGCCGGCGACGGCCGCTCCCGCGACCCGGCGGAGCACCGCGTTCACGAGACCTCGAGCCTTGGTGGCGCCGACCGCGTCGACGGTCGCCGACACCGCGGCGTGGGCCGGCGTCCCCATCTCGTGGAGCTGGTAGGCCCCGAGCCGCAACGCGGCCCTGACCTTGGGATCGACGGGGCGCAGGAGGTACGGGTCGACGAGGTGGTCGAGCCGACGCTGCAGGCGGGTCACGCCGTAGACGAGCTCGGTGACGAACCCGCGGTCGCGCTGCTCCAAGCCGCTCCGCTCGAGCTCGTGGCCGAGGACGAGGTTGGCGTACGCCCCTTCGCCGTCGATGCGGCCGAGGACGCGCAGCGCGACGGCGCGCGCGTGGGCGCCGCTCCCGGCGCCCGTCACGAGCCGAGTCCGTCGGCGGCCGGGTCGAAGCGGGCGCCGTTGGCCCAGTCGCGGAACGGCATGCGGCCCTTGCCCTCGGGCTGCACCTCGAGGAGCTCGAGCGGGCCGTCGGGCCCCAGCCGGGTGCGCCACACCTTGAGCCGCTTGCCCGCGTGTGTGGTCCACGCGCCGCCCAGGCGGACGAGGCGGTGGACCTCGGCGGCCGGCCGGTCCCAGTCGATCCGGAGCTCCGCCGGCTCGATCTTGGCCGCGTACGTGGGCTCGCCCACCTGCGGCACGGGCTCGCCCAGGCCCTCGGCCAAGGCCTCGACCAGGAGGGTCGTGCCCGCGGCGACGAGCTCGGACCGCAGCTCGTCGGCCGTGGTGTCGGGGCCGATCGCGACCTGGGCTTCGCGGTAGACGCCGCCCGTGTCGAGCCCCTCCTCCACCGCCATCAGGTCGACGCCGGTGACCTCGTCGCCCGCCAGCAGGGCGCGCTCGACGGGGGCCGCGCCCCGCCACCGGGGCAGCAGCGAGAAGTGGAGGTTCACCATCGGCAGAGCAGCGAGCACGTGGGGCTTGATGATGCGACCGAAGGCGACGACCACGCCGAGCTCGGCCGGCGGGTCGAGCGTCAGGACGTCGTCGACGACATCAGTGACCGGCAGGCCCAGCTCGAGGGCGGCCACCTTCACCGGCGACGGCGTCAACGTCCCCCCGCGCCCGCGCTTCGCGTCGGGCCGGCTCACCACGAGGGCGACGTCGTGCCCGGCGTCCACGAGGGCGCGCAGCGGGGCCACCGCCATGGCCGGCGTGCCCAGGAAGGCCAGTCGCACGTCCGGGCCCGGATCTACAGCAGGTGGCCGTTGCGGTTGTCGCGGCGGCGCAGGCCGCCGTCGAGCATCAGGTTGCGCAGCGTGCGCAGGGCTTGCTTGCGGGTGTCGGAGTCGAGGCGCTCGAGCAGGAGCACGCCGTCGAGGTGGTCGAGCTCGTGCTGGAACAATCGGGCCGTCAGCTCGTCGGCCTCGATGGCGACCTCCTTGCCGTCGAGGTCGCGGCCGGTCATCAGCACGGTCTTCGGCCGCAGGATCTCCCACGACAGGCCGGGCACCGAGAGGCAGCCCTCCTCGTAGGTCCATTCGCCGTCGGACTCGGCGATGACGGGGTTGACGATGGCCTGCGCGCCCTGGCCGTCCTGCAGGTCGTAGACGAAGAGCCGCTGCTGCACGCCCACCTGGGGCGCGGCCAGGCCGAGCCCCGGGGCGTCGTACATCGTGACCGCCATGTCGTCGGCGAGGCGCACGAGCGTGCCGTCGATGTCGGCGATCTCCGTCGCCCGCTGCTTCAGCACGGGGTCCCCGAACACCCTGATCTCGTAGGGGGGCATGAGGAGGTGAGGCTACCGTCGCCCCGATGGCGGACGGCATGCAGCAGCACTACTTCTCCGCCCGGCCGTCGAGCCCGTCGAAGCCGGGCACCGTCGACCTCGTCCTGCCCGACCTGCGGCTGACGCTCGACACCGATGCCGGCGTGTTCTCACCCCAGGGCGTCGACGCCGGCACGAAGCTGCTGCTCCTCGACGGCCCGGCGCCGGACGCCGCCGCCGCCGGCCCGTTCCTCGACCTCGGCTGCGGGTACGGCCCGATCGCCTGCGCCCTGGGCCGGCGCGCCCCCGACGCCGAGGTGTGGGCGGTCGACGTCAACGAGCGGGCCCGAGAGCTGTGCGTCGCCAATGCCGACCGGGCCGGCCTCGACGGCGTGCGGGTGGCGGCGCCGGAGGACGTCCCGGCCGACCTGTCCTTCGCCGGCATCTGGTCGAACCCGCCGATCCGCATCGGCAAGCCCGCGCTGCACGCGCTGCTCCTCGACTGGCTCCCCCGCCTCGAGCCGGGAGCCAAGGCGTGGCTCGTCGTGCACAAGCACCTCGGCGCCGACTCCTTGGCCGGATGGCTGGGGGCGTCGATCGGGCCCACCACACGCGTCAGCAGCCGGGCCGGTTACCGCATCCTCGAGGTCGCGCCCGACCGATGACCCGGCCCCTCGACAGCACTGGGCTCAAGCGGCTGCACCGCGACTGGCGGCGGCGCACCGACGGCACCGTCGCGCTGCTGCTCGACGGCGTCGCCTCGCCGTACAACATCGGCTCGATCATCCGCACGGCCGCTGCCGAGCGGGTGGAGCACCTGTGGTTCACTGCGTCGGCCACCGCACCGACGGCGACCGGCGTGCGCAAGACCGCGCTCGGCACCGAGAAGTACCTCACGTGGGACATCGGTGGCACCGGGCCCGAGTGCGTCGCCGCCGCACAGGAGGCCGGCTACCGAGTCGTCGCCCTCGAGCTCACCGACGACGCCGCGCCGCTGCACGAGCTCGACCTCGGCAGCCAGCCCGTGTGCCTCGCCATCGGCCACGAGGACCGGGGCCTGGCGCCGGCCACCCTGACGGCGTGCGACGCGGTCGGCTTCGTCCCCCAGTTGGGGCGAGTCGGGTCACTCAACGTCGCCGTCGCCGCCGCGGTGGCCCTCTACGAGGTGCGCCGCCAGGAGTGGAAGCCGGGCTGACGACCCCCGCGCCCTCGGCCGTCAGGCAACGGCGCCGGCGATCTCGAACTCGCCCTGCACGTGTTGGCCGCCGATCGATTCGGGGAGCTGGCAGGAGAGCTGCTGCGTGCCTGGGGTGTAGTCGTCGCGCACCTCCCCCATGAAGAAGAGCGACTCGCCCAGGGCGGCCTGCTGCTGGTCGAGGTTCTCGCCGTAGAAGAGCGCCAGGTTGCAGAACTTGATGTCGCCGGCGCCGTCGATCCACTGCCCCTGCGCCCACACCATCTCCGTACTGCCCTCGCCGTTGAGGCCCTGGTCGCTGATCGTCGTCGTGCCCGTGTTCACGAGGGGCACAAGCAGCTGGTAGCCACCGCTCTCGGGCCGCAGTGTGATGCCGGGCTCGCGGGTCGAGATCACGTGCTGCCCCTCGTCGACGAAGGTGTGCGCCTCCCGCCCGTCCGTGCCGGGATCGGTGTGCTCCTCGCCCCGCAGGCCCGCCCACGTCTCGTCGCCGACGACGCCGTCCATGTAGTCGAGCCCGAGGGCCGCCTGCGCCCGCTTCACGGCGTGCAACGTGGCGTCGTCGAAGCGGCCCGTCTTCTCGATGCCTTCGTTCACGAATACCGACAAGAGCTCCTGGAGGTACTCGACCCAGCCGTCCGCACTCTCGTCTCCGTACCGCAAGGTGGGGTAGTTGCTCATGTCCGGATCCTGACGTGCCCCCGTGCGGGGTCATCCCCTGAACGGGGGAATCGATCCGCGAAATCGGCGTCGTCGCCGCCGGCGTCCGGTCCTAGGAGGCCGCTGAAGTAGGGCCGTTCACCGCCGTGACGGTAGGTCGCTGGGGTGGCCGTGCGTGGTGGCGTGCGGATGCCGCCGAGGTTGGTGGTGGTGGCGTAGCGACCAGATGGCGCTGGGA
>JACDCH010000472.1 GCA_013694495.1 Acidimicrobiia bacterium
GCGCAGCACGGCGGCGTCGACGGCGGCCGCCTGGCCGACCCCCACGTAGAGCACGGGGCCATCGGCCCCGTTGGCCGCGACGACCTCGCCGGCCTTGCCCTTGAACCCGCGCGCCTCGAGGAACGCCCAGGGCACCTCGCCGTCGGCGCCGGCGGGCCGGCCGCCCATCCCGTCTGAAGCCACCGGGACGACGACGGCATCGGCCGCCCGGGCGTTGGTGCTGGCCCGGACCTTGGACAACGACGACGGCAACTGAATCCTCCTGGGTGGCTCGAAGGGAGGCTAGGTCGACGGCCGGAGCCCGATCCTCGGGCCCTCCACCGGCTGGGAGCCGACGGCCCGACCGTGCCGCCTACGGCTTTCGAGGCCGGAACGCACCCTCGGTAGCCTTCCGCCATGGGCAGCCCGACATACCTGGACCTCGTGCGCGAGCGCGTCGTGATCTACGACGGGGCGTTCGGCACGTGGATGCAGGAGCAGGGCCTCACCGCCGACGACTTCGGCGGCGCCGACCTCGAGGGCTGCAACGAGATGCTGGTCCTCACCCGGCCGGACCTCATCGCCCAGATGCACGAGGCGTTCTTCGCCGTCGGCGTCGACGTCGTCGAGACCGCCACGTTCGGCGCCTTCGGGGTGCCCCTGGGCGAGTACGGCATCGCCGACAAGTCCCACGAGATCAACGTCGAGGCGGCCCGCATCGCCCGCGAGGTGGCCAGCGGCTTCGGCGGCTACGTCGCGGGCTCGATCGGTCCGGGCACGAAGTTCGCGTCGCTCGACCAGATCCGCTTCGCGGAGCTGCGCGACGCCTACGAGGTGCAGTGCGCCGGGCTCCTCGAGGGCGGCGTCGACCTCTTCCTCGTCGAGACGCAGTTCGATCTCCTGGGCGCCAAGGCCGCCATGATCGGCGCCCGCCGGGCCATGGCCGCCGCCGGCCGCGAGGTGCCGATCCAGGTCCAGGTCACCATGGAGATGACGGGCCGCATGCTCCCCGGCACCGAGATCGGGGCCGCGCTCACCGCGCTCGAGGCCATGCGCCCGCACGCCATCGGCGTCAACTGCGCCACCGGGCCCACCGAGATGAGCGAGCACCTCCGCTACCTCTCGCAGCACGCCCGGGTGCCCATCGCCTGCCTGCCCAACGCCGGGCTCCCGTCGGTGGTCGACGGCAAGATGCACTACGACCTCACGCCCGAGGGGCTCGCCGAGCACCACGCCCGCTTCGTGCGGGACTTCGGCGTGCGCATCGTCGGGGGCTGCTGCGGCACCACCCCGGCGCACCTGAAGGCCGTCGTCGACGCCTGCCGCGACCTCGAGCCGGCCCGCCTCGACCCCACCTTCGAGCCCGGCCTGGCCTCCATCTACAGCCACGTCCCCTACGACCAGGCGCCGTCGTTCCTCGTCGTCGGCGAGCGCACCAACGCCAACGGCAGCCGCAAGTTCCGCGACGCCATGCTCGAGGGCGACTGGGACACGACCGTCGGCATGGTCGGCGCCCAGGTGCAGGAGGGCAGCCACGTCATCGACGTGTGCGTCGACTACGTCGGTCGCGACGGCACGGCCGACATGGACGAGATCGCCAAGCGGTTCGCCACCCAGTCCACCGCCCCCCTCATGGTCGACTCCACCGAGCCGGCCGTGGTGGAGACGGCGCTGCAGTGGCTGGGCGGCAAGGCCATCCTCAACTCGGTCAACCTCGAGGACGGCGACGCGCCCGGCACCCGCCTCGACCGCTTCCTCAGCCTCGCCCGGGAGTACGGCGCCGCCGTCGTCGCCACCTGCATCGACGAGGAGGGCCAGGCCCGCTCGCCCGAGTGGAAGCTGAAGGCGGCCCGCGCCATCCACGACATCGCCGTCGACCGGTACGGCCTCGAGCCGAGCGACCTCTTCTTCGACCCCCTGGCGCTCACGCTGGCCACGGGCATGGAGGAGAGCCGCAAGGACGGCATCGCCACCATCGAGGGCATCCGCCTCATCAAGGAGCAGCTGCCGGGGGTCAACACGATCCTCGGCCTGTCCAACGTGAGCTTCGGCCTCAACCCGGCCGCCCGCCAGGCCCTCAACTCGGTGTTCCTGCACGAGTGCCAAGACGCCGGCCTCGACGCCGCCATCGTGCACGCGGCCCGCATCGTGCCCATCAACCGGCTCCCCGAGGAGCAGCTCGAGGCCTGCCTCGACCTCGTCTACGACCGCCGCCGCGAGGGCTACGACCCGCTGAGCCGCATCCTCGAGCTGTTCGACGGCGCCACGGCCGAATCGGCCGAGAAGGAGGACCGCTCCGGCTGGCCCGTCGAGCAGCGCCTCGAGCTCCGCATCGTCGACGGCGACCGCAACGGGCTCACCGCCGATCTCGACGAGGCCATGGCCGGCGGGATCGCACCGCTCTCGATCATCAACGACTTCCTCCTCACCGGCATGAAGACCGTCGGCGAGCTCTTCGGCTCCGGCCAGATGCAGCTGCCGTTCGTCCTCCAGTCGGCGGAGACGATGAAGGCCGCCGTCACCTACCTCGAACCGCACATGGAGAAGGTCGAGGGGTCGAGCAAGGGGCGCATCGTGCTGGCCACGGTGAAGGGCGACGTCCACGACATCGGCAAGAACCTGGTCGACATCATCCTCACGAACAACGGCTACGAGGTGCACAACCTCGGCATCAAGGTGGCCATCGGCGCCATGGTCGAGAAGGCGCTGGAGGTCGGGGCCGACGCCATCGGCATGAGCGGCCTGCTCGTGAAGTCGACGATCATCATGCGCGAGAACCTCGAGGAGCTCAACGAGCGCAACCTGTCGCGCATCCCTGTGCTCCTCGGCGGCGCCGCCCTCACCCGCAGCTACGTCGAGCGCGACCTGCGGGGCGTCTACGACGGGCGGTTGTTCTACGGCAAGGACGCGTTCGAGGGCCTCCACACCCTGGATCGGCTCGTCGAGCTGAAGCGGTCTGGTGACGTCGACGAGGCCTTCGGCCGGGAGGCCGGCGGGCGGGATCTCCCGCCGAGGCGCAGCGAGCGCGAGGTGCCCGACGTCGAGGTGCCGGTGCGCTCGCCCGAGGTCACCACCGAGAACCCGCTGTTCGTCCCGCCGTTCGTGGGGTCGCGGGTCGTGCGGGGCGTCGCCCTCGACCAGATCGCCGGCTACGTGAACGAGACGGCGCTGTTCCGCAACCAGTGGGGCTACCGGCCCGAGAAGGGTGAGTCCGACGCCGACTTCAAGGCCCGCATCCGGCCGATCTTCCGCACCCAGCTGGCGGAGGCCACCGCCAGCGGGATCCTCGTGCCCCAGGTCGTGTACGGCTACTTCGCCGCCAACGCCGAGGGGGACGACGTCGTGATCTGGAAGGACGAGAGCCGCTCGAGCGAGTGGCTGCGCTTCTCGTTCCCCCGCCAGCGCGAGGCCCCGTTCCTCTGCATCGCCGACCTCGTCCGGCCTGTCGCCTCCGGTGAGGAGGACCACGTCGCCTTCCACATCGTCACGATGGGGGCTGCGGTGTCGGAGCGGGCGGCCGAGCTGTTCGCCG
>JACDCH010000483.1 GCA_013694495.1 Acidimicrobiia bacterium
GCCGGTCGCTACCGAGCGTCCCTGGCCCGTTGCACGAGCGCCCTGCGTGCGCTGTCGGCCGAGCCCGACCGACCCGAGGTGCAGGGGGCGCGTGCGGAGCTGCGCCTGGCTTCCGCGGTCGTGCGCCACTTCCAGGGCCGGCTCACCGACGCTCGCCGCCTCGCGGTGGCCGCCCTGGCCGATGCCGAGGCCGCGGGCGACCGGCGGGCCCAGGCCCAGGCCCACCTCCAGCTCGAGATGACGATGAGCTACCTCGGCGACCCTGACCACCGGTCGCACGGCGCGGCCGCCCTCGCCCTGTTCGAGGCGCTCGGCGACGATCTCGGTCTGGGCAACCTGCTGCTGAACATGGGCGTGTCCGCCTACGACGAGGGCGACTGGGGCGGGGCGCTCCGGTCCTACGAGCGCTCGGGAGCGGCGTACCGCCGAGCCGGCGACGTGATCGGCGAGGCCAGCGCGACGAACAACCGGGCCGAGATCCTCACGGACCAGGGCCGGACCGACGACGCCGGGGAAGCGCTCACCGAGGCGCGCCAGGTCTTCACCGCGACCGGCTACCGCACCGGCGTCGCCTACACGACGTCCGGCCGAGCCCGGCTGGCGCTGCGCGCCGGTCGCTTCGACGAGGCGCATGCCCTCATCGACGAGGCCAGGGCCGAGTTCACCCGGCTCGGCTCGGACGACATGGTCGTCGACAGCGACGTCCGGCTGGTCGAGATCCTCCTGGCCGAGGGGAGGGCGGCCGACGCGCTCGCCGGGGCCCGCGCCCTCGGCGAGATCGCCGGCATCGCCTTCCTCCCCGTGACCCTCGCCCGCCTCGAGGGCCAGGCCCTGCTGGCGCTCGGGCGCGGCGAGGAGGCCCGGCCCATCCTCGGGTCCGCCCTCGCCGCGGCCCGGGCCGCAGGGATCCGTTTCGAGGAGGCCCGTTGCCTCCTCGCGCTGGGCGACCTCGAGGCCGGAGCGGAGCTCCTGCGCGCCCTCGGCGTCGAACAGCCGCTCGTGCCCTGAGGGGCGCTACCCCACCGCCGCCGCCGGCGGCGGATCGCCGGCGGTGTCCCGGAGGATCTCTTTGGGTCGCTGGCGGGTGAGCAGCTGCTCGTCGGTCAGGCGCAGGTGGCCCCGCACCCCGCTCACGGGCCCCTGAGGGCATGGCCCTCGGCGTCGTCATCGGGGGTCGCGTCGGCCGCGGCCTCGTGCAGGATGGCGCGCGGCTCCTCGGCGCCGACGATCTGGTCGTCGGTGAGGCGTAGGTGCCCCTCGACGTCGTCGTCCTCGACCCCCCGGCCCCGCATCAGGTGGCCCTCGATGTCCTGGCCGGCGTCGACGTCGCCGTCGAACGGGACGCCCCGCCGGCCGTGCCCCTCGACGTCCTCGCCGGCGTCGCCGACGAACTTCCGGCTGGCTGCGTGGCCCTCGGTGTCGTCCTGGCCAGAATCCTCGACGAACCGGACCCTGATCCCGTGGCCCTCGGTGTCGTCCTGGCCGGCGTCCGTGATCCGACCGATCTTGGCGGCGTGCCCTTCGGTGTCGTCCTGGCCGGCTTCGCCGACGATCCGGACCCGGGGCATGTGGCCCTCGGTGTCGTCCTGGCCGGCGTCGCCGACGATCCTGACCCGGGGCATGTGGCCCTCGGTGTCCTCGGTGTCCTCGGTGTCCTCGGTGTTGGTGGTGTCGTTCTCGTTCATGGCTGGCTCCTCATCGGTCGTTGCTGACCGTTGCAGCATCCGCTTCCGGGACCGATCCGACCGTGGGCCGTCGCACCCCCGCTGTGTGCTCCCCCGCACGCTCGGCCGGGCACGCTACGTCCCGGCGTTTCCCGCCAGGGCCGCGAGCACCGCCTTGACCTCCCACGGCGCCAGGCCGGGGTGGGCGCCGAGGACCCGGGCGGCGTGGCCGGCGACCACCGGCGCGGCGAACGAGTTGCCGGTGACCGAGATCGTCGCCCCGCCGAGCCAGGCGACGTCGACGTCGATGCCCGGCGCCCCCCACTCGGCCGGCGGCGCCGGGTTGCGCCACAGCACGTCGCGATCGGTGCCCTCGGTGGCGGCGACCGACAGGACCCCGCTGAACTCCGACGGGTAGGTCGACTTCCGCTCGTTGGCCATGGCCGAGACCAGCACCACGCCGGCGTGGACCGCGCGATCGACGATGTCGTGGAACGTGGCGTAGTAGTCGTCGCTGGCGGTCGACAGCGAGAGGTTGACGACGTCCATGCCGTGCTCGATGCACCAGTCGAGCCCGGCGGCGAAGACCCAGCCCTTGCCGGTCAGGCGCTCGCCGAGCACCCGGACCGACCAGAGCTCGATGCCGGGGGCGAGCTCGCGCACGATCGCCGCGCAGGCGGTGCCGTGGCCGTACAGGTCGGCGTGCGGCCCGTCCACGTGGCGCACGTCGCCGGGCACGCCGTCGGGGTCGGGCTCGACGATCACCGCGCCGGCGAGACCGCCGACCGCCGGGTTGGCGCCATCGACCCCCGAGTCGACGATCGCCACCTTGACGCCGGCTCCGCGCCGGTCGCCGTAGGCCCAGTCCCGGGTGATCCCCTCCAGCCCGGGGACGGCGCGCACCCCGTCGAAGGCCTCGGACCATGCCGGCCGGAGGCTCATCGGCGGCGGCGCACGGCCCGGGCGTATGCCGAGAATTCCTCGAGCAGTCGCAGGGCGGCGTGCTGCTCGCGGTCGCCCAGCGAGCGGAGCTCGGCGAACACCGCCGCCATCGCCGCCAGGTCGGGGTCGACCGTCCTGCTCTCGGCGGCGACGCCGCGCAACGCGGTCGCGAGGTCGGCGTCGGCATCGCCGAGCGCAGCGGCCACGGCTTCCAGGAGCGCGCCGCCCAGGTCACGGGCGGCGACGGCGAGCGGGAGCACCGCGGCGGCGGCGTCAGCGAACCGACCGGCGAGCGTGAGGTCGCCTCGACCCTCGGCGACGTCGAGCACCGACAGCACCCCGAGCACGCGCCCGTGCGGGTCGACGACCGGGACGGCCGCCACGGCCGACGGCACGTAGCCCGTACGCTCGGCGACGTCGGCAGCGAAACGAGGGTCGCGGCGCACCTCGTCGACCGCCAGGGACTGCCCCGTCGACGCGACGTAGCCGGCGATGCCCTTCCCGAGCGCGAGCCGCAGCCCCTCCACCTGCTCGGCCCCCTCCCCCGCGGCGGCGCGGTAGTGGAGGTCGCCGGCATCCTCGTCGAGCACGGCGATCGAGACGGCGCCGGCGCCGAACGCCGCGCGAGCAGCCTCGGCGATCGCCCGCAGCGCGTCGTCCACGCCGGCGGGCACCAGCGCCGGCGCGACGTCGGACGCCGCCTCGGCGAGCCGCCGGATCAGGTCGTCAGCGGCCACGCCGCCGAACCGTACTCACGCCCGGTGGCGGCCGACGACCGACCAGCAGGTTCTCCGCGACCGATGGGTGCCAGCAGGACGGAACGGTCACGCCTGCACCCCATCGGTTCGCCCGACCGTTCGATCCTGACAACCTCTGGGCTCAGGCCGGCTCGAGCTGGTCGCCGACGGGGAGGGGGCGGCAGAGGCGGTCGGGGGTGCTGCGG
>JACDCH010000518.1 GCA_013694495.1 Acidimicrobiia bacterium
CGATCACGACCTGGCCGGGGGCGTTGTCGTTGGCGACCCAGCACCCGTTGATGCCGGCACAGGCCTCGGCGGCCCGCTCGAGGGAGGCGCCGAGCAGCGCCGCCAGCCGGCCGGGCTGCTCGTCGTCGGCCGCCCGGCAGGCGTCGGCCCGGGCGACGGCGAGGGCGAGGCCCTCGTCCTCGGCCACGGCGCCCGAAGCGAGCAGCGCGGTGATCTGGCCCAGGGAGTGGCCGGCGAAGCCGGCGATGCCGCGCTCCTCGACCGACGGCCGCACCGCCTCCCACGCCACCAGCGAGAGGGCGAGCGTGGCCAACTGGGCGGCATCGGTGCCGGCCAGCGTCTCCGCAGGGGCGTCGAGCAGGAGCGGGGCGATGGGGCGGTCGGCCGCCGCCTCGACCCGGGACACGACGGCCCAGGCCGGGTGGTCGACCCAGGCCCGGCCGGCGCCCGGCGCGATCGATCCCTGACCGGGGAACAGCACGGCGATCACGTCGACTTCCCTTCACCCGGCGGCATCACAGGGCTCTGACCTCGCGCATGGCGGTCAGGTTACATTGTTCGTACAACCTTTCGACCAACGTTCACGAGGTGGTAACAAGGTCGTGATGGACGGGACCAGGCGGTACCGGGTCGACGAGCTGGCGGCCGAGGCGGCCGTCAGCGTCGAGGTCATCCGCTCGTACCAGTCCCGCGGGTTGCTGCCGCCGCCCGAGCACGAGGGCCGGGTGGCCTGGTACGACGAGCGCCACCTCGACCGCCTGCACCGCATCCGCGACCTCAAGGACAACGGCTGGCCGCTGCGCTCCATCGCCGCCGCCCTCGACGACGCCGGCCCCGAGCTCCGCTCCGTCATCGAGGACGCCGTCGACCGGCCCGAGGAGCTGCTCGACCTGGCCACCCTGGCCGAGCGCACCGGCGTCCCCGTTGCGGTCCTGCGCTCGTTCGAGGCGTCGGGCGTGCTGCGGCCCCGCCACGACGCCGACGGCCGGCGCTCCTTCACCACGGCCGACGTCAACGCGGTGCGGGCGCTGCTCGCGCTGCTCGGCACCGGCGTGCCCATGGAGGAGTTCATGGCCGTCGCCGACGTGCAGCTCACCGCCGTCACCACCGTCGCCACCGGCACCTTCGAGCTGTTCCTGCGCTACCTCCGCGAGCCCCTCCTGGCCCGCGAGGTGGCGCCGGACGTCGAGGCCGAGCGCATGGCCGGGGCGCTGCGGCTGCTGCTGCAGTCCGTCGGGACGCTGCTCACATACAACTTCCAGCGCACGATCCTCGACGTCGCCCAGCAGTTCATCGCCGAGCAGGGCACCGAGGAGGAGCGGGCCGCGCTGGCCCGTGAGGTGCGCCGCCACTTCGAGCTCGTGCCGCTGCCCGAAGGTGTCTGAGCCCCCGGCCGCTGCCAGACTCGGCCCATGACGGACGTCGCGGCCGACCTCGTCATCGGCGCCTTCACCGACGAGGCCCCGTGGGTCGTCGACCCCGCCGCCATGCCCTGGCGGGCTCGGGTCCACGAGCGCCGCGAGGAGGTCCGGCGCTCACTCCCCGAGCTCACCCGGCCCCGCCGCACCCCGCCCGGCCTGCGGGTCGTCACCACGGTCCGGCACCTCGGCGGGGCCCTCGCCCTGTGGGCGCTGCGCGAGCGCCGCACCGACGCCAAGATCGCCGGCATCTCCCGCCGCCTGCGGGTGGCGGCCGAGCACCTCGGGCCCACGTACATCAAGCTCGGGCAGGTGCTCTCGTCAGGCGAGGGCATCTTCCCCGAGGAGCTCGTCACCGAGTTCAAGAAGTGCCGCGACCAGGTGCGGCCCGAGCCCTGGCCGGTGGTCGAGCGCGTGCTCGAGGAGGAGCTCGGCCGGCGCCTCGACACCGTGTTCTCGTCGATCGAGCACACGCCGCTGGCCGCCGCGTCGATCGCTCAGGTGCACCGGGCGACGCTGAAGGACGGCACCGACGTCGTGGTCAAGGTGCAGCGGCCGTCGGTGGCGCTGCGCGTGCACGAGGACCTGCGGGTGATGGCCTGGCTCGCGCCGTTCCTCGTCGGTCGCATCCCCGTCGCCGCCCTCGCCAACCCGCCGGCGCTGGTCGAGCTGTTCGCCGAGACCATCACCGAGGAGCTCGACTTCCGCCTCGAGGCGCAGAACATGCTCGACGTCGCCCGCTCGTTCGCCGACCTCGGCCAGCGGGGCTACGTGGTGCCCCGCCCCCACCCCGTGCTCGTCACCCGACGAATGCTCGTGATGGAGCGGCTCGAGGGGTTCAAGTTCGAGGACGTCGTCGGCATGAGGTCCGCCGGCGTCGACACCCACGCGGTGGTGCGCACCGGCATGGTCGGGTTCATGGAGGGCGCGCTGATCCACGGGATCTTCCACGGCGACCTCCACGGCGGGAACCTGTTCGTGCTCCCCTCGGGCAAGGTCGCCCTCCTCGACTTCGGCATCACCGGCCGCCTGTCGGAGGCCAAGCGCCTGGCGTTCTTGTCGCTGCTCGTCGGGGCGTCGAACAACGACGTGACGACCCAGCTGGCCGGCCTTCGCGACCTCGGCGCCCTCCCGCCCGACACCGATCTCGCCGCCGTGATCCGCGACCTCGGACTCGACCGCCCGCCGGTCGACCCAACCACGATGCAGCCCGACGAGATCGTCAAGGAGCTGCAGCGGGTGGTGAAGGCGCTGCTCGGCTACGGCGCCCGCATGCCGAAGGAGCTCATGCTCTTCGTCAAGAACATGGTGTTCCTCGACGGCGCCATCGCCACCCTCGCCCCCGACCTCGACCTGTTCGCCGAGATCGCCACGATCTCGCTGCACTTCGCCGAGAAGCACGGCGAGCGGATCATGGGCGAGCTCGGCCTCGAGACCGACGAGCACTGGCAGCCCGACCTCACCGGCGTGAAGGCCAGCTTCGGTCTCGACGCCGACGTCGAAGGCCTCACCTACCGCGAGCTGCAGGCCCGCCGGGCCAAGATCCGCGACAACTTCGCGGCCCAGGCCGGCGCCGGCCCCGGCGCCCGCCGCCGACGCCGCCGGCGCTGACCCCCAAGCGGGCGAGGTCAAGGGCAAGGGAAAGGGCGTGCCACAGACCGGAGGGTGTGTACATGACCGAACGGTCCTGCTGGCACCCTCCGGTCGTGCGGGTCGAGGCACGGCGGGCGTGCGGTCGGAGCACACGGCCTTCGACGCGCCCTTGACCTTGACCTTCACGAGTCGACGTCGTGCGCGAGGCTGCGACCATGGAAGCGCGTCGGCTGGGGCGGACGGGGCACCGGTCGACGGTCGGCGTGCTCGGCGGGGCTGCGTTCTGGGCCGCCACGCCCGACGAGGCCACCGCCGGCCTCGAGCTGGCGCTCGCCCGCGGCGTCAACCACCTCGACATCGCACCGCAGTACGGCGCCGCCGAGGACGCCGTCGGCCCGCACGTGCCCGCCGCGCGCGACCGGCTGTTCGTCGCCGGTAAGACGCTGCGCACGAACCCCGACGGCGTGCGGGCCCAGTTCGACGCCACCCGGCGCAAGCTCGGCTGCGACGTGCTCGACCTCTATCAGGCCCACGCCGTCACGTCGCTCGCGGAGCTCGACCGCCGGGCCGATGCCCTCGAGGCCATCGTCGCCCTGCGCGACGCGGGCGCCACCCGGTTCGCCGGCGTCACCGGCCACGAGCACGGCGCCCCGGCCGCCCACGCCGAGGCCGTGCGCCGCTACGACCTCGACACGGTGATGTTCCCCGTCAACGCGTTCCTGTGGGGCGACCCCGCCTACCGCGACGCCGCCGAAGTCCTCCTCGAGCTGTGCGCCGAGCGCGACGTCGGCGTGCTGGCGATCAAGGCCGGCGCCCGCCGGCCGTGGGACGACGGCTTGCCGCTCACCGCCGCCCTCGACGGCGACGACGCCACGGC
>JACDCH010000532.1 GCA_013694495.1 Acidimicrobiia bacterium
GCTCCGCCGCGCCCTGAACACGATCGACCGCACCCTCACCGACTACATCAACGGCGCGAGACTCGGCAAAGCCGCATGAGAACTCGTCACAAAATTCGGGGGCTCCGCCCCCAAGAGATCTAGGTTCAGGGCCGCCATGGGTGACCTCGATGCCGTCTTCAAGGCCTACGACGTGCGGGGTCTGAGCCCTGAGCAGCTCGACGCCGACCTCTGCGCCCGCATCGGCGCCGCCTTCGCCCGCTTCGCCGCCGAGCGCGACGGGGCCACCAGGGTGCTCGTGGCCCGGGACATGCGGCCCACCGGCGTCGAGCTCGTCGCCGCCTTCACCGACGGCGTCCTCGCCCAGGGCCTCGACGTCGTCGACCTCGGCCTGGCCTCGACCGACATCGCCTACTTCGCCGCCGGTCACCTCGATGCGCCGGCCGCGATGTTCACCGCCAGCCACAACCCGGCGCAGTACAACGGGATCAAGATGTGCCTCTCGGCGGCCAAGCCGATCGGCGCCGATTCCGGCCTCGGCGAGATCAAGGCGATGGCCGCCGCCGGCGTCGACGTGCCCGCCGGCACGGCGCGAGGGACCCGCACCGAGGACGACTTGCTGGGGCTCTACGCCGACCACGTGCGGTCCTTCGTCGACCGCTCGGTGTTCGGCCCGCTCAAGATCGTGGCCGACACGGCCAACGGCATGGGCGGCCTCGTGGTGCCGGCCGTGTTCGAGGGGCTGCCCTTCGACCTCGAGATCATGTACGGCGAGCTCGACGGCACCTTCCCGAACCACCCCGCCGACCCCATCAACCCGGCGAACCAGGTCGACCTCAAGCGGCGGGTGCTCGAGGCGGGCGCCGACGTCGGCCTCGCCTTCGACGGCGACGCCGACCGCGTGTTCCTCGTCGACGAGAAGGGCGAGGGCCTGTCGGGCTCCACGACCACGGCGATCGTCGCCGCCGGCGTGCTCACCAAGGAGCCCGGCGCCACGATCCTCTACAACTGCATCTGCTCGAAGTCCGTGCCCGAGGTGGTGGCGGAGCGGGGCGGCACCGCCATCCGCACCCGGGTCGGCCACAGCTACATCAAGCAGGTGATGGCCGAGACCGGCGCCGCCTTCGGGGGCGAGCACTCGGCCCACTACTACTTCCGCGAGAACTACCGCGCCGACAGCGGCGCCATCGCCGCCCTCCTCGTGCTCGAGCAGCTCGGCCTCGCCGGCGTCCCCCTTTCCGAGCTGCGCACGCCGTTCGAGCGCTACGCGGCCTCGGGCGAGATCAACTTCGAGGTGCCCTCGCCGCCCGCGGTCGTCGAGCGCGTGGCGGAAGCCTTCGCCGGGGCCGACCAGGACCGCCTCGACGGCCTCACCGTCGACCTCGGGAGCTGGTGGTTCAACCTCCGTGCCTCCAACACGGAGCCGCTCCTGCGCCTCAACCTCGAGGCACCCACCCCCGCCGAGGTCGACGCCCACGTGGCCGAGCTCCGCGTCGTCATCGACCAGGAAGGCTGACCATGGCCCTCGATCCGCAGCTCCTCGAGATCCTCGCCTGCCCGGAGGACAAGGGCCCGCTCCTGTACTTCGCCGACGAGGACAGCCTCTACAACCCGCGGCTCAAGCGCCGCTACCGGATCCAGGACGACATCCCGATCATGCTGGTCGACGAGGCCGAGACCGTCGACGACGCCGAGCACGAGCGCCTCATGGCGGCCGGGGTCGAGCCGACCTGGACCGAGGGCGCCTGAGATGAAGGGTTCCCGACCGTCCCGAGCGAAGCTCCTCCACGCGGGGACCCGGAATCGAATGGGAACGCCACAGGGGCCTCCGGCCCCCCCGTCCCTCGGCCGACCCGCCATCCGGAGGTCCTGAGCGTGGAAGCCGGCATCGACACCCTCGACATGCTCGGGCTGGCCGCCTCGCTGCCCGAGCAGGTCGCCGCCGCCGCCGGCTGGGCCACGAACCTCGAGGGCCTGCCCGAGCACGAGGACATCGAGAACGTGCTCGTGCTCGGCATGGGTGGGAGCGGGATCGCCGGCGACGTCCTCACGGCCGTGGCCGGACCGTTCATGTCGGTCCCGGCGGTGGTGTCGAAGGGCTACGAGTGCCCCTCCTTCGTCGGCGACGGCACGCTCTGCTTCGCCATCTCCTACTCGGGCAACACCGAAGAGGTCGTGGAAGCCGCCACCCAGGCCGCCGCCAGCGGTGCCCGGATGGTGGTGCTGGCGTCGGGCGGCCAGCTCGCATCCCGCGCCGCCGACTGGGCGTGCCCGTGGATCGCGCTGCCGGCGGACATCCCCATGCCCCGGGCGGGCATCGGCGCGGTGTCGATCCCGCCCCTCGTCGTGCTCGAGCGGGTCGGCCTCTTCCCCGGGGCGTCCGGGTGGATCGAGCAGGCGGTGGCCCAGCTCCAGCGCCGCCGCGACCAGCTCGTGAAGCCGCAGAACCCGGCCCTCGACCTGGCCCGGGCCATCGGTCGCACGCTGCCGATCATCTACGGCGGCGGCGACGTCGGGGCGACGGCGGCGCTGCGATGGCGCAACCAGGTCAACGAGAACCCGAAGGCGCCGGCCTTCTACGGCGCCTACCCCGAGCTGTGCCACAACGAGGTGGCGGGCTGGGGCCAGCACGGCGACGTGACCCGGCAGGTGTTCACCCTCCTCCAGCTCCGCCACGACCACGAGCACCCGCAGGTCGGCCGGCGGGTGCAGCTCGTGCAGGAGGTCCTCGACGAGGTCGTCTCGGCCGTGCACGAGGTGCACGCCGAAGGTGAAGGGGCCCTCGCCCAGCTGTTCGACCTCATCATCCTGGGCGACTTCGTCTCGCTCCACATGGCCCTGGAGGCGGGGATCGATCCCGGTCCCATCCCCGTCCTCGACGAGATCAAGCGCCGCCTCGACGAGTAGCCGCCGGTCACCGCCCCGGGATCGGGACCGGGCCGCACCCAGGCCGGCGGCTACGATCGCCGGTTCGGGCTGCCCTGATGGTCGGGCCTGCTGGTCCCAGCCCCGCACGAAGCGCAGATCGCGATGCACCCGGGTCACCGGTTGCGGCGATCTCGGCGCGGCCACGTACCTGCTGAACCACACGACTCTTCCGAGAGGACCATCCAGAACATGCCCGATTTCAAGGTCGCCGACCTCACCCTCGCCCCGTGGGGGCGCAAGGAGATGGACCTGGCCGAGGTCGAGATGCCCGGCCTGATGGCGCTGCGCGCCGAGTTCACCGACAGCCAGCCCCTGAAGGGCGCCCGCATCATGGGCTCCCTCCACATGACCATCCAGACCGCGGTGCTCATCGAGACGCTCACCGCGCTCGGCGCCGACGTGCGCTGGGTCAGCTGCAACATCTTCTCCACCCAGGACCACGCCGCCGCCGCGGTCGTCGTCGGCCCCGAAGGCACGGTCGACAACCCGCGGGGCGTGCCGGTGTACGCCTGGAAGGGCGAGACGCTGGAGGAGTACTGGTGGTGCACCGACCAGGCGCTGCGCTGGCCCGACGGCGGCGGCCCGAACATGATCCTCGACGATGGCGGCGACGCCACGATGCTCGTGCACAAGGGCACCGAGTACGAGAAGGCGGGCGCCGTCCCCGAGCCCACCGACGACGACTCCGACGAGTGGAAGGTCATCCTCGAGCTCCTCGAGGACAGCGTCGCCAAGGAGCCCACCCGCTGGACCGAGGTCGGCGCCGGCATCAAGGGCGTCACCGAGGAGACCACCACCGGCGTCCACCGCCTCTACGACATGTTCGCCAAGGCCCAGCTCCTCTTCCCGGCGATCAACGTCAACGACTCGGTCACGAAGTCGAAGTTCGACAACCTCTACGGCTGCCGCCACTCCCTCGTCGACGGCATCAACCGCGGCACCGACGTGATGCTCGGCGGCAAGACCGTGATGGTCCTCGGCTACGGCGACGTCGGCAAGGGCTGCGCGGCCTCCCTCAAGGGTCAGGGGTGCCGGGTCATCGTCGCCGAGGCCGACCCGATCTGCGCGCTGCAGGCCGCCATGGAGGGCTTCCAGGTCACCACCATCGAGCGGGTCGTCGACCAGATCGACATCTTCATCACCGCCACCGGCAACAAGGACATCATCTCGGCCGAGCTCATGGGCCGGATGAAGCACAACGCCGTCGTGGGCAACATCGGCCACTTCGACAACGAGATCGACATGGCCGGCCTCTTCCGGCAGAGCGACATCCAGCGGGTGAACGTGAAGCCGCAGGTCGACCTGTTCGCCTTCCCCGACGGCCACAACGTGATCGTCCTTTCGGAGGGGCGCCTACTCAACCTCGGCAACGCCACCGGTCACCCGAGCTTCGTGATGTCGATGAGCTTCACCAACCAGGTGCTGGCCCAGATCGAGTTGTTCACGCGGCTCGACGAGTACCCGCTCGGCGTGTACGTGCTGCCGAAGCTGCTCGACGAGAGGGTCGCCCGACTCCACCTCGACGCCCTCGGCGTGAAGCTCACCGAGCTGTCGCCGGCGCAGGCCGACTACATCGGCGTCCCCGTCGACGGCCCGTTCAAGCACGAGAACTACCGCTATTGAGCTTCGAGCTCGGGGAGCTTCGCTCCCTTCGCTCGAGTTGTTCGACCCCCGCTGCGCTCGGGACTGAGCCGGTCCTCGGCCGACTTCGTCGCCCTGCGGCCGATGCCTGGGGGCTCCGCCCCCAGTCCCCCAGCGCCTCCGGCGGACGAGCCGTCGGAGGCGCTGCACCCCTCGCGTCGTCACGCCGGTAGGTGGTAGACCCCCGTCGCAGGGGCGGCCGGGGGGCCGCCCGCGTCGAGGGGGGAACCGGATGCTGGACCGTTGGATCGTCGACGTCGAGCCGAGCCCGACGTACCCGATCTACACCCGGGCGAACGCGGGCGAGGTCTACCCGGACCCGGTGAGCCCGCTGTCGGGCTCGCTGGTGTTCCAGCAGGGGAGCGAGCTCGGCTGGCGCGACTCCTACGAGCGCTACACGATGCGGGCCGACGAGTTCGACGGGTCCCGGGCGGAGATCCTCGGATGCTTCGGCGGCTACCTCTACCTGAACATGTCGCTGACGCGGATCTTCGGGGCCCGCATGCCCGGCCTCACGCCGGAGCAGGTCGACCTCCAGTACTTCGGGACGATGCCGGGCATCCCGCCCTACGACGAGCGGCCCGAGGACGTCGACATCGAGCGCAGCGGCGCGCTCGGCGCGTGGGTGGGGGAGCTCCTCGCCGCCGAGGACCTGCCCGACCTGCGCGACGACCGGGCCGGGGTCGACAAGGTCGTCGCCGCCCGCCCCGACCTGCGCGGCGTCACCGACCAGGAGCTCGTCGACCGCCTCCGGGCGCTGGTCGAGCCGTACCGGAGGCTGTTCGACCGCCACATCACGGTGTCGGCCGCGTCGGGCTTCGGGGTCTCGATCGTCGGCCAGGTGTGCGCGTCCCTCGGGCACCCCGAAGCCACGATGGCCCTGTTCGCCGGCATCGGCGACGTCGACTCGGCGGCCCCGTCGTACGCGCTGTGGGAGCTGTCCCGCCTCGAGCGGGAGTCGCCCGACCTCGCTGCCGGCGTCGCCCGCTTCCAGGCCGACTTCGGCTCTCGGGGACCGAACGAGTGGGAGCTGCGATCGCCCACGTGGGGGACCGACGACCGCCTCGTCCACGCCGTGATCGACAGCATGCGCGGCGTGCCCGACGACGACTCCCCGGCCTCCCACCAGGCGGCCCGGGCCGAGGAGGCCGACCGGCTGGCGGCCGAGATGGTGGCGTCGATCGAGGGCGATGCCGAGGCCCACGGCCAGTTCCTCGCCGGCCTGCGCTCCGGGCGGCTCCACCTCGCCGGCCGGGAGCGCACCAAGACCACGATCATCCGGCTCCTCCACGAGCAGCGGCTGGCGGCCCGCGAGCTGGGCCGCCGCCTCGTCGAGCGCGGCCACCTGGGCACCGTCGAGCAGGTGTTCATGGTCAAGGCCGACGAGCTCGACGAGCTGCTCGCCTACCCACACGCCTTCACCACGCTGTGCGCCGAGCGGGAGCAGGCCTACCTGGAGCTGTTCGAGCTCGATCCGCCCTTCATCATCGCCGGCGCCGTGCCCCCCCTGCGGGAGTGGTCCCGGCGGGGAGCCGACGACCAGGACCAGGCCGCTGAGGGCGACGTCCTCACCGGCATCCCCGGGTGCCCGGGCGTCGCCCGGGGCCGGGCCCGGGTCGTGCTGGACCCCGCCGACCCCACCTCGTTGGGGCCGGGCGACGTGCTCATCGCGCCGATCACGGATCCGGCGTGGACGCCGCTGTTCGTACCCGCCGCGGCCGTGGTGGTCGACGTCGGCGCCCAGATCAGCCACGCGGTCATCGTGAGTCGCGAGCTCGGGCTGCCCTGCGTCGTGTCGGTCACCGGCGCGACGAGGCGGATCCCCGACGGCGCCCTCGTCGAGGTCGACGGCGACGCCGGCACCGTCCGCATCCTCGAGGTCGACGCCGGAGGCTGACCACTCCGGACATACCGGGATGAACCACCCGTCCATGGTCCGAACGGCTGGTACCGCCGGGGCGCGATCCGCGGTACACCTCTCGGGTGCATGACGCCGACGTGACCGTCGCCCCCACGTTGGCGCCCGCGACCCTGGCGGTCGCGCCGCTGCTGCTGGGGGCGGGCGCTGCCTCGCTGGGGGCCGGCCTTGTGCATGCCGCGGCGGCCGGGACCCACGACGGGGCCGCCACGCTCGTCCGGCT
>JACDCH010000533.1 GCA_013694495.1 Acidimicrobiia bacterium
CCTCGATGCCGGCGGGGCCGGGGGCCGCCGCGGCGGGCGCCGCCTTCTCGACCGCGGTGCTGGCCGGGGCGTCGGCTGGGGCCTCGCCGCCCTCGTCCTGGCCGATGGCCGAACGGCGCGCCTTGGACCGCTTGAGCAGGTGTTCCGGGATCTCGGTCACGCGAGAACGGACCCTAGACGTCCTCCTCGGTGCCGCTCCAACCCGCTCCCGGCGAGGGCGAAGGGCGATGTGAACCCCTCCAAAGGCCCGTGCTAGACCATCGAGCGGTTCCTACCCCCCGCCAGCGGGCATCTCCCGATGTGCGCCGGTCAGGACCAATGTGAGAGATTTCACGAACTGTTCCACCAAGGGAGGAGGCGTATGGCTGCGTTCGTCTTGAGCACCATCGTCGCTCTCGCCGGTATCGCCGCCGTGTGGGCGTACAGCCGCCGCCGCAAGGTCGGTGCGCCCCTCTCGTGGGGCGAGGCCATCGTGGCTGCGACGTTCGGGTTCGCCCTCATGTTCTGGTGCTACGGCGTCGTCCCCCACCAGTGGCTCACCTTCGCCGGCGCCGACCTCGGCTGGCGCCCGGACCGCGTGCTCGTCGGCCCGAAGCTGTGGTTCACCGGCGAGGAGGGCGTCTTCCAGTACTTCGCCCCCTTCACGCTGAACTACGAGAACCTGGCCCACATCGTCGTCACCGCCATCTACGGGCTCTTCCTGGCGATCCACGTGGCCGCCTGGGTCGTGTGGCAGAACCGGGCGAAGTCGAAGGCGGTCGTGGTCCCCACGTCCGAGTACGGCCGGCCGCTCGTGAAGCAGGCCTAGGCAACGTGGCCCGCACCGACGCCAACCCTCCCATGCCGGAGTTCCGGGACGACTACGTCCTGCAGGAGGTCTCGGCCGACTACCTCACCAAGGCGGTCAAGCCGAAGCAGTTCATCCACATCGACCAGTCCGAGTGCATCACGTGCGAAGGCTGCGTCGACATCTGCCCGTGGAAGTGCATCTACCTGGTCGCCAACGACTCGATCGACCAGGCCATCGACACCGACCAGCCCGGGCTCGACCCGGCCGATGCCTCGGTGTTCATCATCGACGACGACGTGTGCACCCGCTGCGCGCTCTGCGTCGACCGGTGCCCCACCGGGGTGATCATCCTCGGGAAGCTGGTCGATCCGGATGCGGGCGGCGACCCCCACCAGCGGACGAGCACCCATGGCTACGGCTACGGGATGCGGCTCGGCTAGGAGACGACGTGGCCAAGACGATGCCCAACAAGCCCACGCTCGGCGAGCGCGTGAGCGCGATGAACGACACCGTGCAGGGCTCCCAGGCATGGAGCTCGATCTTCCGCCCGGGGTCGATCTTCCGGAAGGGCTACACCGACAGCCCCCGGAACCGGTCCTACGTGATCATGAACTCGGTGCTGTACCACCTGCACCCGGTGAAGGTGAAGCGCCACGCGGTGAAGGTGAGCTACACGCTCTGCCTCGGCGGGCTCTCCTTCTTCCTGTTCATCCTGCTCACCGTCACCGGCATCTTCCTGATGTTCTTCTACCGGCCGACGGCGGCCCAGGCCTGGGACGACATAGCCGCGCTGCACACGTCGGTCACGTTCGGCCTGATGATGCGGAACATGCACCGGTGGGCCGCCCACCTCATGGTGATCTCGGTGTTCCTCCACATGGCGCGGGTCTTCTACCACGGGGCCTACAAGCCGCCCCGGGAGTTCAACTGGGTGATCGGCGTCATCCTCCTGCTGCTCACCCTGCTGCTCAGCTTCACCGGCTACCTGCTGCCGTGGGACCAGTTGGCGCTGTGGGCGGTGACCGTGGGCACGAACATGATGGGCTACACGCCCGTGTTCGGGAACCAGGTGCGCTTCGTGCTCCTGGGCGGAGCCGAGATCAGTACGAACACGCTCTTGCGGTGGTACGTGCTCCACGTCCTGTTCTTCCCGTTCATCATCGTGATCTTCATGGCCGTCCACTTCTGGCGGGTCCGCAAGGACGGCGGCATCAGTGGACCGCTGTGAAGTTTCGCCCTCACTCGCTCGCTGGCGCTCGCTCCGTTCGGGCGAGTTCGAGGGACCTCGCTCCGCTCGGGCTGTTCCGGTCCTCGGCCGACTTCGTCGCCCTGCGGCCGATGTCTGGGGGCTCCGCCCCCAGACCCCTCGCGCCTCCGGCGGACTGTACTTCTCGACCCAACCGAGTTTCCCGACCGGGCCGGCTGACGCCGGACCTCCTGGGGGTGGTGTGACGCCATGACCGAGATCCCCGAGCACCTCCGCAAGCGGGCCGAGGCGGCCCGCAAGAAGGCGCAGGACGAGTCAGGCGAGGCCGCGCCGGCGGCAGGCGCCGGCGAGAGCGCGGTCCCGGCCGCCGAGAGCCGCATCCCCGCGCACCTGCTCGAGCGGTCCAAGGCCGCCAAGGACGGCGCCTCCGGCGAGGAGCAGCCGTCGGGCGGTGGCGGCACCGCCGTCGCCACGGC
>JACDCH010000540.1 GCA_013694495.1 Acidimicrobiia bacterium
GTGCCGAGCCGAGCCAGCAACCGGGCCGCGACCTGGGCCTCCACGATCGGCGCCGGCGCCACCGCGCGCCCCACCTGCTCGGCTACGAGCGCGAGGTCGAGGAAGGAGGCCGACCAGCCGCCGTGCGCCTCGTCGACGGCCATCGGCACCGCGCCCATCTCCACGACCCGGGCCCAGAGCGCAGGGTCGAACCCCAAGGGCTCGGCCGCCCGGACCCGCTCGGTCGGCGCCTGCTTCGCGAAGAGCCCGGCGAAGGCCCCCACCAGCTGCTCCTGCTCGGGTGTGAGCCGCAGATCCACGCTGGGCAACGTACTCCGGACTAACACCAACGTCACTACGCTGCGGCGGTGGCCGACCTCGCCGAACTGCTCGCCGTCCTCGAGCTGCGCGAGGTGTCGACCGACCGCTTCGAAGCCGACCACCTCGACGAGGGCCACGGCGTCGTGTTCGGCGGCCAGCTGCTGGCCCAGTCGCTGCTGGCCGCGACACGCACCCTCCCCGAGAAGCAGGTGCTGTCGCTGCACACGGTGTTCGCCCGGGGGGCGTCGCCCGAGTCGCCCCTCGACATCGCCGTCGAGACGATGCAGGCGGGCCGGGCCTTTGCCAGCGTCGCCGTCACCGCGTCGCAGGGCGGGGGCCGGATCTGCACCCGCTCGCTGGTGCTGCTGCACGATCCGAGCCCCGACCTGATCCGCCACAGCGACCCGGCCCCCGCCGCCGTCGCGGCCGGGCCCGACGCCGACGACGCGCCGCCCCGACCCGGGGGCTTCGACTTCTGGGACATCCGGGTCGTGGGCGACGTCGACATCAGCGACCCCGAGGCCGTCGGCCCCGCCGAGCTGCAGGTGTGGAGCCGCTTCCCCGGGGCGCCGGACGACCTCGCCACGAGCCAGGCGCTGCTCGCCTACGCCAGCGACGGCTTCCTCATCGGCACCGCCATGCGCCCCCACGCCGGCGTCGGCCAGGCGCTGGCCCACACGGCGATCTCGACCACCGTGCTCACCCAGACGCTCACCTTCCACGAGCCCTTCGCCGCCGGCGACTGGTTGCTGCTCGACCACCGCAGCGGCTATGCCGGCCGGGGCCGGTCCCACGGCACGGCCGCCGTCTACGCCACCGACGGCCGCCTCGTCGCCTCCTTCGCCCAGACGAACATGATCCGCGACTTCCCGGCCGGCCAGGCCCCGGCCGCCGGCGAGAAGGCCAAGTTCTGACCTCTTCGCCGTCACTCGCTTCGCTCCGTTCCGACGAGTGTTTACGATCCGCGCCGTGCAACCCTCCGGCTTCGTCGACCGGCCCGACTACCGGGTCGACATCCTCCGCCGCCGCAACTGCGTGACCGTCCGGTTCGACGACACGCTCCTGGCCGAGTCGACCGCCTGCCTGCTGGTCGACGAGCAGGACCACGGCCTCGTCTTCTACTTCCCGCGCCACGACGTCCGCCTCGACGAGCTCACGCCCACCGATCGCACGAGCGTCTGCCCGTTCAAGGGCACCGCGTCCTACTGGCGCCTCGCCGGGCGCGGCCCGGACAGCATCGCCTGGAGCTACGAGACGCCGCATCCCGAGGTGGCGCGCCTCGCCGGCCACGTCGCCTTCTACCAGGATGACGTGCACCTCGAGGTGGGGACCGCCCCCTACAACGGACCACGATCGTGAGCGCGGCGCCGGCGAGCTCGGTGGCGCGGATGCTGGCGATCTTCGACGTGCAGCCCACCGGCGAGCGGCGCTTCACCGGCAGCAGCGACGCCGGCGCCCGGGCCGTGATCGACGGCAGCCAGGCCCTCGCCCAGTCGCTCGTCGCCGCATCGAAGGCTCTTCCCGAGCGGTCGGTGCGATCGGCCCACGCGGTGTTCGCCCGCCCCCTCCGGGCCGAGGCGCCCATCGACTTCGACGTCGACGTCTTCCACGCCGGGCGGTCGTTCGCCACCGCCGTCGTCACGGTCAGCCAGGAGGATCGGGCCTGCGCCACGGTCACCGTCCTCCTCGACCGCCCCGGCCCCGACGTCGTCCGCCACGCCGACGCGCCGCCCCCTGCCGCCGACCCCCTGGACGCGATCGAGGTGGCCATGCCGATGGAGGGCAGGGAGCTGCGGGTCGACGGGGTCGCCGACCCGAACGACCCCGCCGAGATCGGCCCGCCCGAGCTGCTGGCGTGGCTCCGGTACTCGGAGGTACCGGCTCGCGACGACCTGGCCAAGGCGCTCCTCGCCCACTTCACCGGGCACCTCGGCATCTCCACCACGCTGCGGCACCACGCCGGGGTGGGCACGGCGATGGCCCACCGGGCCATCTCCACCGCCGTCCTCACGATCGGGGTCGCCTTCCACGAGCCCGTCCGCTGGGACGGCTGGCTCCTCTACCGCCACGAGAGCGCCCACGCCGGCGCCGGCCTGTCGTACGTGCGGGGCCAGGTGTTCACCGAGGGCGGCGACCTCCTGGCCTCGTTCACGCAGGAGGGGATGATCCGGGCCATGGCGCCCGAGGACGAGCAGGCCGTCCCGGCCGCGGCCCGGCTCTGACGCCGCCGGTAACGTGACGCACCTGTCAGTTCCTGCGGAGGACGGTTGAACGAGCACGACGACGCAGGGCCGGGAGCCGACGGCCAGCCCGCCAGCTACCTGCGGCGCTGCGCCTGGTTCGCCACCGCCCGTCCCGCCCAGGTCGCACTGTGGTTCGCCGCCCTCGAAGGCAGCGAGCGGCCGGTCACCTGGGCCGAGCTCGACGAGCGCTCGACGCAGGTTGCCCACGGCCTGGCCGCCCGGGGGGTCGCGACGGGCGACCGGGTGGCGGTCGGCCTGCGCAACTCACCGGCGCTGATCGAGTCGGTCATCGGCACGTGGAAGCTCGGCGCCACGCCGGTGCCGCTGCGGTGGGACCTGCCCGCCTGGGAGCAGCAACGGGTGCTCGAGGTGATCGATCCCACGGTGCACCTCGGGGCCGACGCGGTCGACTGGGTCGACGGCACCCGCGCCCTCGGCACCGAAGCACTGCCCGAAGCCGTCGCCCCGTTCACCCACGGCATCTGCTCCAGCGGCTCGACCGGCACGCCCAAGGTCATCCTCATCGACCGCCCCGGCACGTGGGACGACACCATCGGCCAGCCCTTCCCCGCCGCCTGGCTCGAGGTGCCCCGTCCCCAGGTCGTGCTCGTGCCCGCGCCGATGTACCACACGAACGGGTTCATGGCGCTCTACAACCTCCTGGCCGGCGACACGCTCGTGCTGATGGAGAAGTTCGACGCGGCCCGGGTGGTCGACCTCGTCGAGCGCCACCGGGTGTCCACGTTCACGGCCACGCCGACGATGCTCCAGCGCATCGCCGACCTGCCCGGGATCGACGAGCGCGACCTGTCCAGCGTCGTGTGGGTGCTGCAGGGCGCGGCCGGGATCGCGTCGTCGCTGGTGCGCCGGTGGCTCGACCTCGTCGGGCCCGAGCACTTCTTCATGTCGTACGGGATGACCGAGGGCCTCGGCCTGGCCTGCCTGCGGGGGGACGAGTGGCTCGAGCACCCCGGCAGCGTCGGGCGCGGCTACCGAGAGACCGAGATCCGCATCAAGGCCACCGACGGCGGGCTCCTGCCGTCGGGCGAGCTCGGCGAGATCTGGCTCCGGTCGCCGTCGACGGGGATGTACCGCTACCTCGGGGGCGGGGAGGGCACCGCCCCCAGCCTCACCACCGATGCCGACGGCTTCTCGACGGCCGGCGACCTCGGCATCCTCGACGAGGAGGGCTACCTCACCATCGTCGACCGGCGGGTCGACATGGTCGTGACCGGCGGCGCCAACGTCTACCCGGCCGAGGTCGAGAACGCCCTGATCGAGCACCCCGGCATCGCCGACGTCGTGGTGATCGGTCTGGCCGACCCCGAGTGGGGCCGGCGGGTGCACGCCATCGTCGAGGCGGCCGACCCGGCGGCGCCGCCCAGCGAGGCCGACGTCATCGCCTTCGCCAAGCAGCACCTGGCCGCCTACAAGGCGCCGAAGACCGTCGAGGTCGTCGACGCCATCCCCCGCAGCGAGGCCACGAAGGTGAGCCGCTCGGCACTGGTCGAGGCCCGCGGCGGCTGACCCCACGGGGTCTTCTGACACTAACGTCACCGGGCGATCCCCGACCGCAGACCCCGAGCTGGAGCGCCGATGCCCGAGTACAAGTTCGTGAAGTACGAGACGTTCGACGACGGTCGCATCGTGCGGCTCGTGCTCAACCGGCCCGAGTCCCGCAACGCGCAGAACCGGGGGATGCTCGTCGAGCTCGACGAGGCGTTCCTGCACGCCGAGGCCGACGACCAGGTGCGCGTCGTGATCCTCGGCGGCGAGGGGCTGATGTTCTCGTCCGGCCACGACATGGGCTCCAAGGTGTCGATGGAGGAGTACGCGCCGGGGCCCAACCAGCACCCGACGCGCGCCACGAACGGCGGCACCCGCGAGGGCGCCGAGAACCGGATGCTCCAGGAGTGGCACTACTTCTTCCAGAACACGCTGCGGTGGCGGAACCTGCGCAAGATCACCATCGCCCAGGTGCACGGCGACGTGTACGCCGCCGGCCTGATGCTCATGTGGGCCTGCGACCTCATCGTCGGCTCGGAGGAGGTGCGCTTCGCCGACGTGGTGGGCACCCGGCTCGGCATGTGCGGCGTCGAGTACTTCGGGCACCCGTGGGAGTTCGGGCCCCGCAAGGCCAAGGAGCTCATGCTCACCGGTGACTCCATCGACATCCACGAGGCGCACGCCCTCGGCATGGTGTCCAAGGTCTTCCCGCTCGAGGAGCTACCGGACCGCACCCTCGACCTCGCCCGCCGCATCGCCCAGCTCCCCACCATGACGGCGCTCCTCGTCAAGGAGTCGGTCAACCAGACCGTCGACAACATGGGCTTCCACAACGCGCTGCAGGCCTGCTTCACCCTCCACCAGCTCAACCACGCCCACTGGGCCGAGGTGCGCGAGGACAAGTACCCCATCGCCGACGAGGCCCACGGCGTGCCCAACTGGCGCGACGCCCCGCCCATCGTCCCCGCGGTGAAGGACAAGGTCCGGGCCGACGCCTGAGTCGGTCGCCGTCACTCGCTTCGCTCCGTTCCGGCGAGTTCTCTGGCCCTCGCTCCGCTCGGTCGTTGCGGTCCTCGGCCGACTTCGTCGCCCTGCGGCCGATCCCTGGGGGCTCTGCCCCCAGACCCCCAGCGCCTCCGGCCGTCGGCAGGCGCACCGGCCTGAGCCCGTTGTTCCTCCGCAACTCCTGACGGGGCCGGGGCGATGAACCGCTTCGACCTCACCGGCAAGGTCGCCCTCGTCACCGGGGGCAGCCGGGGCATCGGCCGGGCCATCGTCCAGGGGTTCGCCGAGGCCGGCGCCGACGTCGTCGTCGCCAGCCGCAAGCTCGACGCGTGCGAGGCGGCGGCCGCCGAGGTCGCCGCCACCACGGGGCGCGAGGCGATGGCCGCGGCCTGCCACGTCGGGCGCTGGGAGGACTGCGACCGCCTCGCCGACGCTGTCTACGAGCGGTTCGGCCGCTGCGACGTCCTGGTCAACAACGCCGGCATGTCGCCGCTGTACCCGGATCTGGCGTCGGTCACCGAGGAGCTCTACGACAAGGTCCACGCGGTGAACGCCCGCGGCCCGTTCCGCCTCTCGTCGCTGATCGGCACGCGCATGGCCGCCGGCGGCGGGGGCTCGATCATCAACGTCTCGACCGGCGGGTCGCAGCGCCCGGATCACTCCGATCTCCCGTACGCGATGGCCAAGGCCGGTCTCAACGCCCTCACGCTCGGCCTTGCCGGCGCGTGGACCCCCGAGGTGCGGGCCAACGTCGTGCTCCCGGGCGCCTTCGACACCGACATCGCCCAGGCCTGGTCGCCCGAGACGCGGGAGGCGGCCGCCCGGATGAACCCGATGGGGCGCATGGGCGTACCCGACGACATGGTCGGCGTCTGCCTCTTCCTCGCCAGCGACGCCTCGCGCTACGTGAACGGCGCCCAGATCCTCGTCGACGGCGGCGCCTTCCGCAGCCTCTGAGTGAGTTCTCCGCCGTCACTCGCTCCGCTCGATCGTTCCGGTCCTCGGCCGGCTTCGTCGCCGTGCGGCCGATGCCCGGGGGCTCCGCCCCCAGACCCCCAGCGCCTCCGGCGGGTCTGAACGGCGCGAGCCGGCGGGCGTCAGGGCGGCCGGTCGACCAACGCCAGCTCGGCGGCGTCGGGCGGTTCGGAGACGTCGGCCCACCGGTCGATGTCGTCGAGGTCGAGCGGCACCGTGGCACCGACGGCGTCGTGCGTTCCCGCACGGCGACGGCGTGAACCGACGCTCCTAGCCTCGGGGCAGGCCGAGGATGCGCTCGCCGATGATCGTGCGCTGGATCTCCGACGTGCCGCCGGCGATCGAGGCGGCCCCGCTCCACAGCCACTGGCGGGACCAGCGACCGGCCAGGGCACCCTCGGCGCCGAGCACTTCGAGGGCGGTGGCGGAGAGGTGCTGGGTCATGTCGGTCCACGCCAGCTTCACCCAGCTCGACTCGGCGCCCGGCTCCTCGCCCCGGGCCAGACGGGACAGCGTGCGCCAGTTGTGCAGCCGCAGCACGCGCACGTCGACGAACGACTGCACGAGGTCGGCGGCGACGTGCGCGTCGTCGAGCGCGCCGCGGTCGAGGGCGAGCTCGAACAGCTCCTGGATGAACGTCTCGTGGACGACCTGCTCCTTGAACGGGAAGTTCGTGCCCCGCTCGTGGGCGAGGGTCGTGTTGGCCACCGCCCAGCCGTGATGGAGCCCACCGACGAGGTGGTCGTCGGGCACGAAGACGTCGGTGAGGAACACCTCGTTGAACTCGGCCTCGCCGGTGATCTGCACGAGCGGGCGGATCTCGATCCCGGGCGCCAGCATGTCGACGACGAGGAACGAGATGCCGGCGTGCTTCTTGGCGTCGGGGTCGGTGCGGGCCAGGCAGATGCCCCACCGGGCGAACTTCGCGTACGACGTCCACACCTTCTGGCCGTTCAGCACCCAGCCGCCCTCGACGGGGGTGGCGGTGGTGCGGAGGCTGGCGAGGTCGCTGCCGGCGTCGGGCTCGCTGAACAGCTGGCACCACAGCTCCTCGGCGGTGAGGATCGGGCCGACCCACCGCTGCTTCTGCTCGGGCGTGCCGTGGGCGAGCAGCGTGGGCCCGGCGAGGTTGATGCCCACGCGGTTGACCGGCTGCGGCGCCCGGGCCCGGCCGTACTCGGTGTTGAAGATGGCCACGTGCACGGGCGACGCGCCCCGCCCGCCGAACTCCTCGGGCCAGTGGATGCCGACCCAGCGCCCGGCCGCCAGCCGGGCCTGCCAGCTGCGGCCCCAGGCGACCTCGGCGTCGACGTCGTCGAAGCGGGGTGGGAGCTCGAGGTTGGCCGCCAGCCAAGCCCGCACCTCGGCAGCGAACGCCGCTTCCTCGTCCGTGAACGTCAGGTCCACGGCGCCCTCACACGATCGTCTCGCCCCGCTCGAGCTTGCCTCGCAGCAGCCCGGCGAGGCGCTCGCGGTGGAACGGCGCGGCACCGAAGGAGACCTGGTCGAGCTGGGCCCGCTTCAGGAACAGGTGGAGGTCGTGCTCCCAGGTGAAGCCGACGCCGCCGTGCACCTGGAGGCCCGACGCCATGATGCGGCGGGCCGCGTCGGCGCACCACACCTTGGCCGTAGAAGCGGCGACCGATGCGTCCGGGTCGCCGGCGGCGATGGACCAGGCGCCGTGGTACACGGTCGAGCGCATGCCCTCGAGGTCGACGAGCATGTCGGCGCAGCGGTGCTTCACGGCCTGGAACGAACCGATGGGCTTGCCGAACTGCACGCGCTCCTTGGCGTGCTCGACGCTCATCTCGAGGACGCGCCCGGCCGCTCCGAGCGACTCCGCAGCGGTGGCGACGGCGCCCCGGTCGAGGAGTGCCGCGGCGTCCGCCGGTCCCCCGACCTCCTGGGCGCCGGGCCGGTCGCGGGGCAGCCAGCCGACGCATCGGGTCTGGTCCATCGCCGGCTCGGCTACGGGGCGCTCGCCGTTGCGCAGGTCGTGCACGACGATGCCGTCGGCCGACGCGACGACGGCGACGTCGGCGACCGGCGCGTAGGGGACGAGGGTGCGCGCCGCGCCCTCGCTCCACGCCACGCAGCCGACGCCACCGCCGCCGAGCAGCGCATCGGCCCACGCCGTGCCGCGCGTGGCGCCCACGGCGAGGAGGGTCTGGTGGAACGGCCCTGGCGCGACGTGGCGCCCCACCTCCTCCATGAGCACGGCGGCCTCGACGAAGCCGAGCCCGAGGCCCCCGGCGTCGTCCGGCACGTCGATGCCGAGCCAGCCCTGGTCGGCCATCGCCGCCCACAGGTGCCGGTCGTAGGGCTCGCCGCTGACGAGGTGGGCCCGGACCCGCGCCGGTGCGGCCAGGTCGTCGAGCAGGCCGCGGGCGGCGTCTCGCAGCGCGACCTGGTCGTCGGAGAGCTCGAAGTCCATGCGGTTTCTGACGCTAGCGTCACCGCAGTGGACCTCACGCCAACCCCGGACCAGCGCCGCTTCCGCGACGAGGTGCGCACCTGGCTCCAGGCCAACCTCCCGTGGGAGTGGGGGGTCGGGCTGCCGCCGAAGCACGACGACCTCACCGAGGAGGTGGCCGCCGGGCGCGAGTGGCAGGCGAAGCTCGCCGGTGCCCGCTACGTCGGCGTCACCTGGCCCACCGAGCTCGGCGGTCGGGGCGCCGGACCCCTGGAGCACTACATCGTCCAGGAGGAGCTGGCCCGGGCCCGGGCGCCCGAGCTCGTCGGCCGCATCGGCATCAACCTCGCCGGCCCGACGCTGCTCGCCCACGGCACGCCCGAGCAGAAGCAGCGGTGGCTGCCGCACATCCTCGACGCGTCGACGATCGTGTGCCAGCTCTTCAGCGAGCCCGACGCCGGGAGCGACCTCACGAGCCTGCGGACGAGCGCAGTGCGCGCCGACGGCGGCTGGGTGCTGAACGGCCAGAAGGTGTGGACGTCGTACGCGCAGTTCGCCGACTGGGGGATCTGCCTGGCCCGTACCGACCCGGAGGCGCCGAAGAACAAGGGCATCACGTTCTTCGTCGTCGACATGCACGCGCCGGGCGTGGAGGTCCGACCCCTCGTGCAGCTCACCGGCGAGGCCGAGTTCAACGAGGTGTTCCTGCAGGACGTGTTCGTGGCCGACGACCAGGTCGTCGGCGAGGTGCACCGCGGCTGGCAGGTGGCCAACTCGACGCTCTCGCACGAGCGAGGCACGAACCCGCGCCAACTCGTGATCCACGTGCAGCTCATCGAGGAGCTGCTGCGGCTGGCGATGGCCAACGGCAGCTACGACGACCCGCACGTACGCCACGGCCTCGTGCAGGCCTACACCGAGGTCCGCATCTTCCAGCTCGCCAACTGGCGCTCGCTGTCGAAGCTGGCCAAGGGCAAGGAGCCCGGTCCCGAGGGCAGCGCCCTCAAGCTGTACTGGAGCGAGATGAGCAAGCGCCTGCACGAGGTGGCGATGGCCGTCGTCGGCCCGGCCTCGCCGCTGTGGCGCGGCGCCGACGGCAACCCCGGCGACGGCACCTGGCAGCGCTCGTGGCTCTACTACCACGCCGCCTCCATCTGGGCCGGCACGAACGAGATCCAGCGCACGATCGTCGGCGAGCGCGTGCTCGGCCTCCCCCGCAGCTGACCCGCCCCTCTGAACCGGGGGTTGGTCAGATGATGCCGTCGGACTCGAGGCGGTCGACGGTGGCGTCGTCGAGGGCGAGGACCTCGCGCAGGACAGCCCGGGAGTGCTCGCCGAGGCGGGGGGCGCCGGTGGGGGCGACGGGCCGGCCGACGCGGGGGAACGGCGCCTGCTGGCGGACCGGTCCGAGCACGGGGTCGTCGACCGTCACGATGTCGCCCCGGGCGGCCATGTGCGGGTCGTCGAAGATGTCGGCGACCGTGTAGGCCGACGCCACCGGCACCGCGTGGGCCAGGCAGGCGGCCTCGACGTCGGCCGCCGGCCGCGCCGCAGCCCAGTCGGCCACGATGCCGTTGATCTCGTCGCCGTGGGCGGCCCGGTCGGCGAGCGTCGCGAACCGCGGATCCTCGGGCAGGTCCGTGCGATCCATCGCCGCGCAGAGCCGGGCGAAGTTGGCGTCGCTCCCGGCGACGATGCAGACGCAGCCGCCGTCGGCGGTGGCGAAGTTGTCGAGCGGCGCCGAGTTCGCCAGCCGGTTGCCCTCCCGGTTGCGCACGACGCCGAGGCGGTCGTAGGCAGCCAGCGTCCACTCGAGGATCCGGAGGGTGGCGCCGTAGAGGGCGGCGTCGATCACCACGCCCTTACCGCCCTCCTTCCGGTCGCGCCCGTACAGCGCGCTCACCGCGGCGTGCGCCGCGAACGTGCCCGTCAGGTAGTCGGAGATCGTGACGCCCACCCGCACCGGCGGGCGGTCGGGGTACCCGGTGAGGTGGAGCAGGCCGCCGGCGGCGATGCCCGTGCGGTCGAGGCCGGGCCGTTCGGCGTACGGGCCGTCCTGCCCGTAGCCCGAGATCCGCACCCACACGATGCGCTCCTCGCAGTCGCCGGGGCCGATGCCCCACCGCTCGAGCGTGCCGGGGCGGAAGTTCTCGACGACGACGTCGGCGGTGGCGGCCAGGCGCCGGAACACGTCCTGCCCCTCGGGCCGGCGCAGGTCGAGGGTGAGGCTGCGCCGGCCCCGCCCCTCGACCGCCCAGAACAGCGAGTAGCCGCCGTCGAAGGGGCCGATGCCGCGCATGAAGTCACCCGTCCCGGGCTGCTCCACCTTGATGACGTCGGCGCCCTGCTCGCCCAGCAGGCCGGCACAGAACGGGGCCGCGATCCGGGTGCCGATGTCGAGCACGCGCAGGCCTGCCAGCGGTCCGTCAGCCACCGCCGGACCGTAGCCGACCTCGTTGACGCACATGTCAGAAACGACGTAGCCTCCCGCCCGATCCGCAACGTGAACGCGAGGAGCGACGTGCCTTCAAGATCGTTGGACTTCGAGGTCTTCGACGTCGACAACCACCTCTACGAGACCGAGGACGCGCTCACGAAGTTCCTCCCCGACCAGTACAAGGGCGTCATCGACTACGTCCAGGTGCGGGGGCGCACCAAGATCGTCGTGAAGGGCGTCATCAGCGACTACATCCCGAACCCGACCTTCGAGGTCGTCGCCAAGCCCGGGGCGCAGGAGGCCTACTTCCGCCAGGGCAACCCGGAGGGCAAGTCGTACCGCGAGCTCGTCGGCGAGCCCATGCGCTGCATCCCCGCCTTCCGCGAACCGGCGCCCCGCCTCGAGCTCATGAACGAGCTCGGCGTCGACCGCTCGCTCATGTTCCCGACGCTGGCCAGCCTCGTCGAGGAGCGGCTCAAGGACGAGGTCGAGGCCACCCACGCGGTCATCCACGCCCTGAACGAGTGGCTGTACGAGACGTGGTCGTTCGACTACGAGGGCCGCATCTTCGCCACGCCGGTCATCACCCTGCCGATCGTCGACAAGGCGATCGAGGAGCTCCAGTGGTGCCTCGAGCGGGGCGCCCGCACGGTGCTCATCCGCCCCGCGCCGGTACCGAGCACGAGGGGCACCACCCGGTCGCCGGGCCTCCCGGAGTTCGACCCGTTCTGGCAAGCCGTCGTCGACAGCGGGATCTTCGTGTCGATGCACGCGTCGGACAGCGGCTACGCCCGCTACGTGAACGACTGGGAGGGCACCAACGAGTTCCTGCCCTTCAAGCCGAGCGCCTTCCGCAACGTCAGCCAGTCGCACCGGCCCATCGAGGACGCCATGGCGGCCATGATCTGCCATGGCGCGTTCTCCCGCTTCCCGGGCCTCAAGGTCGCCGTCGTCGAGAACGGCAGCGGCTTCGTGCGGCCGCTCTTCCAAAACCTGGCCGAGGCGTACCGGATGATGCCCCAGGAGTTCGCCGAGGACCCGATCGAGACGTTCAAGCGCAACGTCTACGTGCACCCGTTCCACGAGGACGACGTACACAGCCTCATCGAGCAGCTGGGCTCCGACCACATCCTGTTCGGCTCCGACTTCCCGCACCCGGAGGGCCTGGCCGATCCGCTCTCGTTCGTCGACGACCTCGAGGGCCTCCCCCGCGCGGACATCGTCAAGATCATGGGCGCCAACCTGGCCGGGCTCGTGAAGGTCGGCGCCTCCGCTTGACGCTACCTGTCCCGGACGGCGAGCCCGAGTCGGTGCTGCGGCGGGCACCGTTCTCCGACAACCCCAACGTCGGCCTCCGGGGCCAGCGGGCGCAGCAGCGCATCCTGCACGCCGCCCTCCAAGTGTTCGGCGAAGTCGGCTACCACCCCGCCGGCATCGTGCGCATCACCGAGGTGGCGGGCTGCTCCCGGGCGTCCTTCTACCAGTACTTCTCGAGCAAGGAGGACGTGTTCCGCCACCTCGCCGGGCAGGTCGCCCGTCAGCTCACCGCGTCGGCGGAGACCATCGGCGCCACCACCGCCGACCGCGCCGGCTGGCAGGAGCTGCGGGCCTGGATCGAGCGCCACGGCGAGATCTACGCCCGCTACGAGCCCGTGTTCCAGGCCTTCCAGGCCGCGGTCGAGAGCGACGACGCCGTGGCCAGCGGCTCCGACCGCATCCTGCGGCGCCACGTCGCCGGCCTCCGGGGGAAGCTGGCCGGCGCGACGCTGCCGCCTGGTCAGGTCGACGGCGTGATCGAGCTCCTGCTCCAGTGCCTGACCCGCGCCCCGCGCGTCAGCGACGTGCTCCGCACCGCGGTGCCGAGCGCCACGTTGCGCCAGAGCCGGGTGCGCGACGCCCTCACCGACGTCGTGCACCGCACGTTGTTCGGCCTCGACTCGGCGGTGAACGTCCGGCCGAGCCCGAAGCGGCGCCTCCCGCGCGTACGTCTCGGCGCCGCCGTCCTCGACGGGCTGCAGGCCGACGTCCAGGCGGCGCGTGACCTCACCGGCGCCGGCGCCCGCACCCTCTCGGCGCTGCTCGAAGCGGCCCACGACGTGCTCATCGCCCGCGGCTACCACGGCACCCGGGTCGACGACGTCACCACCGCCGCCGGCGTGTCCCACGGCGCGTTCTACCGGTACTTCGAGAACAAGGACCACCTCGTCCGACTGCTCGCCATCCGAGCGATGCAGCGGCTTTCCTCGGCGTTCGACGAGATCCCCGACGTGGCCGGCGACCCCGGGCCGGCCAGCTCGGCGGCGCTGCGCCGGTGGCTCCGGCGCTACGCGAGCACGAACGCCACGGAGGCCGCCATCATCCGGGTGTGGGTCGACGCCACCGCCGACGATCCGATGCTCAGCCTCGAGTCGGCGGCCGCCCTCGACTGGGGCCGGGCCCGCATGGTGCGCTTCCTCGAGCCCCGGGGGTTCGGCGACGTCGACACCGAGGCGCTGCTGCTCGTCGTGCTCATCGACGCCATCGGCGCCCACCGTCGCTCCCCCGCCGCCATCGAGCCGGCCGCCCTGATCATCGAGCGGGGCCTCCTCGGGATCGGCCGGCGGTGACACTCGCCTCCGACCCCCCCCCCATCGTTCTTTGGCATCACCGTCGCAGCAGCTGAGACCCACCTGCCAAAGAATGGGGTGGGTCAGCGGGGGGCGCGGATGACCTGTTCGCCGTAGCGCTCGAGGGTCTCGATGGCGTGGTCGAGCGAGTCGCCCGGGACGCTGATGCCGGCCCAGGTGACGCCGAGCCCGGCCAACTCGTCGAGCGCCTCCAGGCGGGCCGCCACGTCGAAGCCGTCCGAGGCGATGTCGCCCCCGGCGTCGGTCTGGAACGCCACGTCGATCGTGGCCCGGTCGCGACCGGCCTCGTCGACCTGCTGCCACAGGTACTCGAGCATGCCGGCGAGGTCGTCGACGGTCTCGAGGGGCGGCGTCTTCGACGTCGCCGCCAGCTGGCGGGGGGCCGGGAAGGGGCTCCACCCGTCGCCCACCGTCGCCACCCGACGGCGGGACAGCTTGCTGTTGCCGCCGATCCAGATCGGTACCTGCGCCGGCTTCGGGTTCGCCGTCTGGCCCGTGGCGGTGAACGTGCGCCCCTCGTAGGCGAAGTCGTCGACGGTCCACACGCCGCGCAGCACCTCGATGGCCTCGTCGAACAGCGCGTTGCGGTCGTCGAACTCGACGCCGAGGGCGCGGTACTCCCCCCGCAGGTAGCCGGTGGCGACGGCGAGCACGAAGCGGCCGCCGGACAGGGCGTCGATGGTGGCCACCGCCTTCGCCACCACGAACGGGTTCCGGTAGGGCAGCACGAGGATGTTCGGGATGAGCCGCAGCCGCTCCGTGGCGGCGGCGACGAACGCCAGCGCGGCGAGCGGGTCGAGCGCGTCGTGCCCGCCCGCCTGTAGCCACTTGTGCGACGGCGCGGGGTGGTCGGTGAAGCCGATGCCGTCGACGCCGGCGGCCTCGGCGGCCCGGGCGAAGCGGGTGAGGCCCGCTCCCGTGAGCAGGGCGGCGTCGTAGGGGTGGCCGATGAGCGGGTACGTCACCCAGTGCTTCACGGCTGCGGTCCCCGCCCTTGCGCCGACGCCGTCAGCGGACGGGCCAACCGACGGTCTTCGTCTCGGTGAAGATCTCCAACCCCTCGATCCCGCACTGGCGACCGATGCCCGACGACTTGTAGCCGCCGAACGGCGCGTCGGCGCCGTACCAGACGCCGCCGTTGATCCCGAGCGTCCCGGTCCGGATGCGGCGGGCCACGGCCTTGGCCCGCTCCAGGTCGCCGGCGGTGATCTGCCCGGACAGCCCGTAGGCGGAGTCGTTGGCGATGCGCACGGCGTCGTCGTCGTCGTCGAACGGGATCATCACGAGCACGGGACCGAAGATCTCCTCCTGGGCGATCGTCATGTGGTTCTCGACGTCGGCGAACAGCGTCGGCTCGACGTAGAACCCGACCGGCAGGTGGGCCGGCACACCGCCCCCGGTCACGACCCGCGCGCCCTCGGCCTTGCCCTTCTCGATGTAGCCGAGCACGCGCTGCTGCTGGACCTGGGACACCTGCGGGCCCTGCAGCACGCTCGAGTCGGTCGGGTCGCCGTAGGACCACCCGTCGAACCCGGCGCGCACGAGGTCGACGGCGTCGGCGTAGCGGGACCGGGGCACGAGCACCCGCGTGGCGATGGCGCAGCCCTGGCCGCCGTGCACGCACGACATCACGACGCCGGGCAGCGCGGCTTCGAGGTCGGCGTCGTCGAGGAAGAGGTTGACGGACTTCCCGCCCAGCTCGAGGAACACCGGCTTCAGCGTGGCGGCCGCGGCCTCCATGACCCGCCGGCCGGTGGCCGTGGATCCGGTGAACGCGACCATGTCGACGTCGGGCGACGTGCTCAGGACCTCGCCGACGAGGTGGTCGCGGCTCGGGACGACGTTCACGACGCCGGGGGGGAAGTCGGTGTGCTCGGCCACGAGGCGACCGATGCGGGTGGCGTTCCACGGCGTGTCGGGCGCCGGCTTCAGCACGCACGTGTTGCCCATGGCGAGCACGGGCCCGAGCTTGTTGAGGATGATCTCGACCGGGAAGTTCCAGGGGACGATCACCCCGACGACCCCGACCGGCTCCTTCCACACCTGTCGCTCGGTCTCGTAGCCGACCCCCATCGAGTCCTTGGCCCCGAGGGGCCGCTCCCACTCGAAGCGGTCGATCATCTCGGTCGGCCACGCCAGCGCCTCGCGCAGCGGGGCGTCGAGCTGCGGGCCATAGGTGAGTAGCACGGGGCAGCCCACCTCGGCGACCAGCTCTCGGCGCAGCTCCTCCTGCTCGGACTCGAGCGCGGCCTGCAGTTGCCGGAGGCACTGCGTGCGCAGCTCCCGGTTCGTCGCCCAGTCGCTGGCGCCGTCGAAGGCGCGCCGGGCGGCGGCCACGGCGGCCGCCATGTCGGCGGCCGAGCCGTTGGCAACGCGACCGAGCACCTCTTCGGTGGCCGGGTTGACGTTGTCGAAGGTCGCGCCCCCTTCGGCCTCGACGAGCTTCCCGTCGATGAGCATCCGCAGTTCACCCACGTCGACCGATCCCTCCGTCCTGCGCTGGTGCCGTTCCCCGGACCCGACCGGGCCGTGCAGCGTGTCTAACAGATGCGTCAGCCGGCGAGGAAGGACGCAGCCGCGCCCGAGGCGGACAGCTCGGTCGGCTCCCCGCACCACGCGACGCGGCCCTTGGCGAGGATGTAGCAGAGGTCGGCGTAGCGCAGCGCGTGGGTGAGGTACTGCTCGACGAGCACGATCGTCTGCCCCGTCGCCCGCAGCGCTGCCACCTGCTCGAACAGCTGCTCGACCACGAGGGGGGCGAGGCCCATGGAGAGCTCGTCGACGAGCACGACCTTGGGCTGGCCCACCAGCACCCGGCACAGGGCGAGCATCTGCTGCTCGCCCCCCGACAACGATCCTGCCTGCTGGTGCAACCGCTCCCCGAGCCGGGGGAACACTTCGGCGATGTGGCCCACCCACGCGTCCCAGGGGCCGGCGTCCTCGGACGAGACCGACCGGTGGGCGATGCGCAGGTTGTCCTCCACCGTGAGCCCGCTGAAGACGCCGCGGCCCTCGGGGACGAGGGCGAGGCCCCGCCGGGCGATCACCGACGGGCGGCGTCCGTCGATGCGGGCCCCGTCGAGGCGGACCGAGCCACCGGTGACGGGCAGCGTGCCGGCCACGGCCCGTAGCGCCGTGGTCTTGCCGGCGCCGTTCGGGCCGAGCACGGCGACGACGGTGCCGGTCGGGACGGCCAGGGTCAGGCCGTGGAGCACCTCGATGCGGCCGTAGCCGGCCCGCACGTCGCGCAGCTCGAGCATCGGTGGCGCGGTCACGGCGCCGGCTCCCCGAGGTAGGCGGCGCGCACCGCGGCGTCGCCGGCGATCTCGTCCGGTGCGCCCGATGCGATCAGCCGCCCGAAGTCGAGGACGTAGATGCGCGACGACAGCGCCATGACGAGGTCGACGTCGTGCTCGATGAGCAGGATCCCGACGCCCGTGGACGCCACCTGGCCGAGCACCTTCTCGAAGGCCGACGTCTCGCCGGAGTCAAGGCCGCTGCCGGGTTCGTCGAGGAGCAGCACCGTCGGCCGGGTGCACAGCGCCCGCCCCAGCTCGACCAGCCGCAGCACCCCGGTCGAGAGGCTGCCGGCCAGCCGCGAGGCGACGCCGCCGATGCCGACGAGGTCGATCACGGCCTCCACCTCGGCCAGGACCTCGGGGTCGTCGCGCCGGCGGAAGCCGAGGGCGCCGGCGAACACGCGACCCGGGCGGCGCGCCTCTGCGGCCACCTGGAGGTTCTCGAACACGGTCATGCCGGTGAAGACCTCGAGCCGCTGGAACGTGCGGCCCAGCCCGAGGCGAGCCCGCTCGTGGGTGGGGAGCGACGTGACCTCGCGCTCCCCCAGGCGCACGTGGCCGTGGTCGGGCGGGTGGAGCCCCGTGAGGGCGTTGAACATCGTCGTCTTGCCCGCGCCGTTCGGGCCGATGAGCGAGGTGACGGTGCCGGGTTCGACCTCGAGGGAGACGGCGTCGACCGCGGTGAGCCCGCCGAAGGCCACCGTGATGTCCTGGGCGGCGAGGACCGGCGTCACGGCGCGCCCTCGGGTCGGCCCCGACGCTCGGCCCGCACCCGCGTGGCGAAGGCCGACGGGACGAGCGCCGGCGCCGGCGCCGGTTCCGCCTGCGGCGCGCCG
>JACDCH010000546.1 GCA_013694495.1 Acidimicrobiia bacterium
GCCAACGATGACCACCACGACCACGCCTCAGCGCGCCCCCATCACAGCCTCACCGACCATGTCGCCGCCGTCCTCACCCAGCCTGTCGGCGAACACCCGTGACGTCCACGGACCCGATCGAACATCCCGACCTCGTCGACGCCCTTGTGCAGCTCGCTGACGCACTCGACCGGCGCCCAGGCGACGGCCCACGCCTCAGCCATCTCGCCATGGCCGTGCTCGCCGACCAGATCGCACAACTGGTGCACGACCTGGCCCGATCCCTTGTCGTGTTGGCGCGCTCGGAGGATGGCGCGAGCTGGACCGACGTTGGCGTCGCCTTCGGCGTAACCCGCCAGGCCGCCCTTCGGCGATGGAGAATCGAACCGAGCCGGACGGCGTCGTCAACCGACAGCGAGTGAAGCAAGGCGAGCTTCGGCAGCGCGATCCGGCTTCCTGCTGCGGCGGCTGATTCGCTCGAGGCGGAACCCGCCGCCATCTTTGCTGGCCGGCCTCCCCAGAGTGACGACCGCCCTATGCCCGAGCCGCGAAGTCCCTTCCTCACGTGCCAGCAGCAGCCCGCCCAAACTCCCCGACCGCTCGCTGGTTCACCCGCCATTGCGCGCCACCGTGGCCATCCACAGACTATGCCGCTTCGTTTCTGGACCCGGTCCGGCCGGTGAACGGCCTGCGGCCTTGGCCTTCCGTCCTCCCGTCCTCCCGCACGCGATTCGCAGGGACCGACGCAACGGCCTGGCAGACTGTGATCCGCTCGGGACCGGCGCACGGCCCCTCCATCGGAACTGAACCGAAGGAGGACCCCATGGTCCCGACCGAGCTCACCCCCCGAACCAAGGCCCGACAGGGCCGTTCAGCGGCGGCTCCGAACTGCGTAGAGCGGAAGCGGCATAGTCTGTGGAGGACAATCGGGGGTCGCGCAGACGCTGATTGCCGGGGGACGCAGGTCGCGACGGCGTGCGCTCTGCAGGTGTCGGTCGACTCGCTCGGAGGGGTCGGCTGGCGGCAATCGGACATCGATCAGATGTCGAAGAGCCGCGGTGCCGCGGGGTTCGTGCGACCGATGGTTCGGCGAGGTCGGCGACCGGTCGGCTCATCGCTGCTCGCTTGCTTCGTCATCGCCTCGACGTCCGAGGTTGAGCCCGTGTCCTTGTCGGCGCGGTGGAACGAGCGCAGTCGGCCACCGGCCATCTCCTCGAGCCGGGCGACGGACACGCGGTAGAGCCGGCCCACGGGCATCGCCGGCACGATGCCTTGAGCCCCGCCGGTCGCGATGTAGAGGCGGGCCTCCAGGTAGGCCCTCGACCGGCCGATCCGCAGCCTCTCGGCCGCCTCCTCGACGGTGATGAAGTCCTCGGGCTCGTGAGCCATGAGCGTCCCCCCTCGCTTGATCTTCTGAACCGCGGTAAACTACTTCTATCTACTCTAGTTTCGAATGGGTCGAGAGGGTGTGATCGGGATGGCGCACATCAGAAGGGCAAGGTCAGGCCAAGGCTGGGAGGCCCGCTACCGCGACCCGCACGGCAAGGAACGAGCGAGGACCTTCAACACCAAGCGCGACGCGCAGCAGTTCATCGCCGGCGCCGAAGCGGACCTGCAGCGCGGTGACTGGCTCGACCCGAGGGTCGGGCGCATCCGCTTCGACGACTGGGCCGACGAATGGCTCGCCACTGCTGTCCACCTCAAGCCCAACACCCGGTATGGCTACGAGCGGCTGCTCGAGCGACACGTGCTGCCCGTCTTTGGCGGCAAGCGCATCGCCAACATCGAGCGCATCGACGTCCGTCGGTTCGTCTCCGACATGACCACCGCCGGCATGGCGGCGGGCACGGTGCGCAACGCCTTCACCGTCGTGCGCAACGTGTTCAACATCGCCCTCGACTCTGGCGCGGTCAAGGCCAACCCCTGCGCTCGGGTGAAGATGCCGCGCTCACCTCGGGCGGAGATGCTGTTCCTCGACCCGGCGCAGATCGTGGCGCTGGCTGAGGCGATCGGTGACGAGTACGCGCTGCTCGTCAAGACCGCGGCCTACACCGGGCTGCGAGCCGGTGAGCTCCAGGCCTTGCGAGTGCGACGAGTCGACCTCGACAAGTGCAACCTCGACGTAGTCGAGTCGCTCAGCGAGGTCGAGGGCCAGTTGATCTTCGGCGAGACCAAGACGTACTCGCGGCGCCAGGTCGGCGTCCCCGCGTCCCTTGCAGCCGAGCTGCGCTTGCACATCACGACTCGGTCACTCGGACCCGACGATCTCGTATTCGCCGGCCCCCGCGGTGGACCGATGCGCCACAACAACTTCTACAACCGCCACTTCAAGCCAGCGGTCGTGCGCGGGGCTCTGCCGGACGGCCTCCGATTTCACGACTTGAGGCATACGTGCGCCGCCCTGCTGATCTCCGAGGGCGCACACCCGCGGGCGATCATGGAGCGCCTCGGACACTCCACCGTGCAGGTTGCCATCGACCGCTACGGCCACCTCTTCCCGCGCATCCACGCCGAGCTGACCGACTCCCTCGACAAGCTCTACCGCGGGGGGCATGACGATCCGACCTCGGCAGGTGCTACGAGCTCGGACGGTTGAGTTGATCTCGAAGTCCATCTCGAAGCGCATCATGGTCCATGTCGCACATGCGGCCGAGCAGTTCCGACAGTTGTCGGACGAGGTCTCCACCAGACAACGCGTTCAGTGCAGCCACCGAGACCGCATGATGGCCTCCTGTCCGGTCGGACGAGGGCGTCTCGTCCGCGATGCGTACATCCTCAGCAATGAGAACGCCAACAAGCCGACCACCGCACTCGAGACGAATCGCGGCGTAACTGCGGCTTCTCATCGTCATCGTCTGAACTTCATCGCGCGGCAGGTTGTATCGGCCGCATTGCTGGTCGATCCACCGGGGATTGGCGGGCGCATCGCGAGCACCAGGGTTGGACAGACGTGGCTCTTCCCAGGCGCCCTTCTCCCAGGCCTTCCCGATCACACCTTCGTCATAGGGATACTCCGCGCGACCGGTCGTACGGTCGAACGTCGGCATAGCTGAATACCGTCCGACCAGAGCTAGCGCTGTAGCCGTATCGAGGAAGAGGCTGACTCTTCCGTTGCTGTTCAGGCCCAACTGTTCGAGGAGCTCGTGCAGCTCGGTCCTCACAAGAATCAACACCGCACGTTCCGCGTGTCTCGCGCGTCCGAGATGGGCGTCCGACTTCTCGGCTCTCTCCTGGAGCGCCCGCAGGTAGGACGTCGACAACAATCCACCAACGACAAGCACGAGGACACCGCCGATCAACAACGCCAAGGAGGTGGGGACTCTGCGCCACTCGAAGACTCGATTCTCGCGTGGCACCAAGCCCGCGACACCGAGAAGCAGAGCACCGGCCGCGCTGTATACGGCGAGCGCAACGCGAGCCGCGGCGTTCCGTCTGGGACGCTCTGGCGAAGACACGGCTCGAGCCGCACGTGAAGGAGTCGTCGCCATCAGGCAACATGATGGCGTGGATGATGTCGACGATCCCTCTGAACTCGAGGTAACCCCGAGTCCCGAGATTCAGATTTTCATCAACCGAGCCGTCTACGTCGTGTCACAGGTCTCGATGTCCGGCCATGAGCTCCGACACCTAGCCCATCCTCCACTGCCGACGGACGTCGACCTGTTCGTTGTCGGGGACCACGGTGCGGATCGTCTCGTGCTCAACGACGAAGTCGTCCAGCTCCGAACGGGCATGAGACTCTTCACCACGCCACGTTCGATTCTGGCTGGTTAGGGACGGCGGTCGCCTCGTTCAAACGCGATCAGTCGGTCAGGAGGCGCTCCGCGCGAAGCAACCTCGCACGGAGACCACGCTGAAAGTCCTGATCCAACCTCCGCGCTTCGATGTGCTCCGTAATGGCCGCCCGCACAATTTCGGAAACTGGCAGCTCCACCACACTCGCGATCGTGTCGAGTTCTTCTGCCTGCTCGGGCGACAAGCGGATGGTCATGGCTTTGACGGGTTTCACAGGTGCAGTATGCGCCGTGGTGCCTCGGTGTGCAAGATCTCTGCTACCGTGATACCATTCCACCAAACCAGCACAGGAGGCCGCTCGTGCCAGAGACCGAGACCAAGGAGTCCGCGGAGAAGCGGCCTCACAAGTTCCACATCAAGATCGACCGAGCCGAATACACCGTGACCGAAAAGGTCATGACTGGTGCGGAACTTCGCCACGTACCCCCGATGCCGATCGGAGCTGATCGGGACCTGTTCGAGGTGATCCCTGGCAAGCCAGACCGTCTGATCGGAGACACGGACGGCGTCGAGATCCACGACGGGATCCGATTCTTCACGGCGCCTCGCCAGATCAATCCGGGCGCCTAGCTCGACTACGTCGGAGACGACCGTGCCGCTGTTGCCGATCGACAAGGAGTACCTCGCTGAGCGCGACATCGCTCACGAGGTGCATGAGGAATCGAGCATGACGTGCGTCGTGATTCGTTCGTGGCAGCTCCCGACAGGCCTCGATCGGCCTGAGGCCGACGTGTTGGTACGGCTACCCGCCGGCTATCCAGACATCGCCCCAGACATGTGGTGGGTCGAACCAGCCTTGCGAACTGCCACCGGCCAAGTCATCCCGGCCACGGAAGCCACTGAAGTCCACCTCGGCCGCACGTGGCAACGATGGTCCCGCCACTTCGCCGCCGGGCAATGGCAGCCAGGAGTCGACCGCCTCGAGAGCTACCTCGCCCTCATTCGAGGCGAGTTCCAGCGAGCTGCAGGCGGACACGCAGCATGATGCAAGCGACACTGGTCTTGCCGAGCTGGATCGCAGTGGACTTGACGCGCCGCGCTGGCGAAGAGCTCGAAGCCGGTGCGGTGCTGATAGCAGGAGTTGCGCGAACGGCCTCAGGCGTGCGGCTGCTCGCACGAGAGGTCGCGTGGGTGCCACCCGAGGCGTACCTGCAGCGCCGACACGACGGTCTCACGATCACGTCGAACGGATATGTCCCGGCGTTGGCTCGTGCCGAAGCGCTCGGTTCAGCCGCGATCTGGCTGCACACACATCCGGGTGTTGACGCGGACCCCTCGCCGAGCCGTCACGACGACGTCGTTGACACGGAACTGGCCGAGACGTTCAAGATCCGCACGGGCCGCGACCTCTATGGCTCGCTGGTCATCTCGCCAGCTCGTAAGCATTTCGCCTTCACAGGTAGAGGACACGATCTCGACGAGCCGTTCCGCATCGACCGAACCCTCATCGTCGGTGACAGGCTGGACCTCGTTACCGCACGCGACATAGAGGCGGCGCGCGAACTACCGCTGATCTTCGACCGGCAGGTTCGTGCCTTCGGTGGCGAAGTTCAAGAAGTGCTCGCGCAGCTGCGAGTGTCGATCGTCGGATGCGGCGGAACGGGCTCAGCCGTGGCGGAACAACTTGTTCGCCTTGGTGTCCGCTCGCTGACACTGGTTGACCATGACACGCTCAGCGACACGAACGTGACTCGCGTGTACGGCTCCTTTCCAGATCAGGTCGGAAAGAGCAAGACAGAGGTTCTTGGTGAGCACCTTCGAAGGATCGCCCCCGATCTTCAGCTTCGGACTTACTCCGCGTCGGTGCTCGACCAAGCTGTCGCGCGAGCGATTGCGGCGTCAGACGTCATCTTCGGTTGTACCGATGACAACGCTGGCCGACTCGTCCTCAGCAGAGTCGCCGCCTACTACCTCGCGACCCTTATCGACTGTGGGGTGCTGATCACCTCGCATGATGGGACGATCGAAGGCATTGACGGACGAGTCACCGTGCAATCTCCCGGTGCTGCCTGTCTCGTCTGTCGGCATCGGATCGACATGGCACGCGCGGCGGCAGAGGTCCTCGACCCCGAAGAGCGACAGCTGCGGGAGGACGAGGGGTACGCCCCCGAGCTCGGCCGCGTCGAACCCGCGGTCGTCACGTTCACGACGCTCGTCGCAAGCCACGCCGTTACCGAACTCTTGGAGAGGTTGGTGGGCTTCGGTCCGGAACCGGTTCCAACCGAGCTACTCCTCCGGAGCCATGAACGCGAGATCAGCACGAATGTCGCGGCGCCCGTCCCTGGTCACTTCTGTGATCCGACAAGCGGACTGCTCGGGACGGGCGACAGCGAGCCGTTTCTTGGTCAGCTCTGGCGGTCCCCGTGAACGCCCGGGGTCGCCTCCGCTGGTGGCACTGGCTGCCTCATCGTCGGTATTTCGTCGCAGCAACGGTCGAGGCGGCGGACGAGGTCCCCGAACGACTTCCACGTCGGGCAATCGTGCTCGTTGCACGCGATGATTGCGCCACATGGGTCGCATTTGATTGTCCGTGCCCCGCCCACCACCGCCTCCTGGTCAACCTCGATCCGGCGCGGTGGCCGCATTGGCGGCTTGAATCATCGCGACCGGTGAGCCTTCGCCCGAGTATCGATGTCAAGGGAGTCGACCGTCGTTGTCATTTCTGGTTGAGGTCAGGCCGCATCGAATGGACACCTGCGCGCCAGCGCATCGCATGACGTGAAGGAGCCGTCCGTGGATGAGGGACCGACCAGCAGCGACGACGCCACAACAGCGAGTAGCGGGAACACTCCGGCGCCTGCGGTGCGAACGCCGTTGTATCGCGCGTCGAACGCGCCAAGGTACGGCCGCCAGTCGCTCATCAAGGAGATCCAAGGCAAGGAGAATCGAAAGCTGATCTGCTACGTCGCCGGTGCAGCAGCCTCGATGACGAGGGACGACGTCTTGCCGCTGGTCGATCTGTTCCACACGGTCCCCGAAGGGTCAAACATCGACCTCATGCTTCAAACTCCAGGCGGTGACGTGGATGCCGCCGAGAAGATGGCGTCGATGCTCCGAAAGCGCGTGGGGCCAGAGTCGGAGTTCCGAGTCATCGTCCCCGACTACGCGAAGAGCGCGGGCACGCTGATTGCGCTCGCGAGCGACACGATCCTGATGAGCGACAGCTCCGAGCTTGGACCAGTCGACCCTCAACTCCCGTTACCCGATGGCAGCGGGCGAGCGAACCTCCGACCGGTGCAGTCGTACGTCGACGGCCACGACGCGCTCGTCGAGCTGGTCAACCAAGAGCCGAACGCAGCTGGTTATCGGCTCATGCTTGACAAGTACGACCCCACCACCATCGACCTGTGCAGAAAGGTGCTCGAACGATCCACCCGTCTGGCGGAGGAGTTGCTCAAGGGAGGCATGTTCCGTCCGCCGCGTGGCGGCAACTTCACGGGTGTTGCGCGCGACCTGTCAGACAACAAGAAATGGCTGTGGCACGGCGCACCGATCGATCACAAGGAAGCTGAGCGACTTGGCCTTGCCGTCACCTATCTCGCCCCGCGTGACCCTAACTGGGAGCAGTACTGGAACCTGTACTGCGAACAGCGACTCGCGCTGAACGACTCCAACACAGCGAAACTGTTTGAATCCGACTACGTCTCACTCGTGATCGGCTAGCGACTTCGTGATCCCACGTACGCGGTGCTCGCCGACTTCAAGTACCGCGTGCGCGGGCGGTTGGTGATGAGCGGGATCGCCAACGGAGCCCTCGCACGAGGCCGAGTACCCTCGATCCTCGTGCGTTCGATCCGTGCTGCCGAGAGCTGCGAAGTGCCGCTTCATGCTGCACCGTCCGCGGGATTTTCGCGGGATCGCGCTTCCGAGCCCGGTCGGCGAAGGCCCACCGAGAGCCCCGAAAACCGCATCTGACCTGCGGTTTTCCACTATCCCGCCCTCGTAGCTCAGGGGATAGAGCATCGGTTTCCTAAACCGTGTGTCGCATGTTCGAATCATGCCGAGGGCGCCACTAAAAGACCTGGCCAAAGGCCATTTCTGGGCGACAGATCCAGCCCGCCTCGACGACTTGCCCATCCAAATCGCCACTCTTGCCCATCCGATATGCAAGGATGACGGGCATGGCCGGATCGATCCGCCAGCGAGGGAAGCAGTCGTGGGAGGTCCGATCCTTCGCCGGCAAAGACCCCGCGACTGGCAAGAAGCAGTACGTCACCAAGACGATCCGAGGTAGCCGCAAGGAAGCGGAGGTCGCCCTCGGCCGCATGCTCGGTGAGATCGAGGACGGCCAGCACACCGCGCGCGCCGGCACGGTCGGTGATCTGTGCGAGCGCTGGTTCGCCCAGGCCGCGCCCGACCTCTCACCGTCGGTCGCACCCGAGTACCGCCGACTGCTCGACAACCGCATCCTCCCCCGCTGGGGCTCAACCCCGCTGCGCCGAGTGCGCACCGCGGACCTCGACCTCTGGTACTCCGAGCTCCGCCGGAGCGGCGGTCTCAAGAGCGGCGGCCCGCTCGCCCCCAACACGGTGACGCGCATCCACGCCGTGCTCCGGCGCGCGCTGGCCCAGGGCGTGAAGTGGGGCTGGCTCACCACGAATCCCGCGGCGAACGCATCTCCGCCCCGCGCCCACAAGCAGCAGCTCAGCCTGCCCGACCCGTCCGACGTCGCTCGGCTCATCGAGGCGGCGGCCGACGTCAATCCGTCGCTGCCGACCTACTTCCGCCTTGCGGCGGCGACGGGAGCCCGCCGCGGTGAGATGTGCGCGCTGCGGTGGAAGCACGTCGACTTCGAGCGACGCCGCCTCACCATTGCCCGCGGCATCGTCGAGGCCGGGGGCAAGCTCATCGACAAGGACACGAAGACCCACCAGGTGCGAACCGTGACGCTCGACGAGGAGACGACGGCGATCGTCCTGGCCCACCATGATCGGTGCGCCGATCTCGCGGAGACGTGCGGCACGACCTTGTCGCCGATCTCGCATCTGTTCTCGCACGAGGTGGACTTCTCGAAGCCATGGCGACCCGGCTACGCCACCCTCGCCTTCGGCCGCCTACGAGACGAGCTCGGGCTGGAAGGCGTGAAGCTCCACCATCTCCGCCACTTCAGCGCCACCCAGCTCCTGTCACTCGGTATCGACGTTCGCACGGTGAGCGGCCGCCTCGGTCACGCCAACGCTTCGACGACTCTCGACATCTACGCCCAGTTCATGACGCAGGCCGACGAGCGGGCCGCGAATGTGCTCGGCGCGCTGCTCAAGACACCCGACCCGTCCTGAGTCCGGTCACGCCGGTGCGGGCGACGCCGGTTCCTCGATGCCAAGGCGCCGCCGTTCCGACGCGAGGATCAGCGCCTCGGCCTGCGTCTCGTTCACGATCTTCTGCACGTCCTGGAGGTCAGAGATGTCGACGGAGTCCGGCGTGGCGTCCTTGACCGCGCTCCCCAGCACGAACTGCTCGATGAGGTGCTGCTTGCCGGCGAGCACGGCGAGCATCCGCTGGTCGACGGTGTCCTCGAGGAGGAGCCGGTGCACCTGGACCCGCCGCACCTGGCCCATGCGGTGGCAGCGGGCGACCGCTTGTGCTTCGACGGTCGGCTTCCACTGCGGCTCGCAGAGGATGACGACCGATGCGGCCTGGATGTTGAGTCCGACGCCGCCCGCCTCGATCTGGGAAGTGAGCACTCCACCGCCCGGCCGCGCGCCCAACGCATCGACAAGCCGCTGGCGCTCGGCCGGCGGTGTGCTCCCCGTGAGCGGGCCGTAGACGGCGCCGGGGAGCGCGACGTTGGCGGCTCGGGTCACCCGGTCGAGCACATCCCGGAAGTAGGAGAACACCACCACCTTGAGGCCCTCCTCGCTGGCCTCCTCGAGGATGTCGACCAGGCGGGCCGTCTTGGCCGAGTGCTCGATCTCCAACACCGCAGCCGGGCCACCGTCGGGGATGCTCGTGTAGGCGGCCCGGCGCATCGTCTGGAAGGCCTGGGCCTCGACGGCCGCTCGGTAGGTGCGGAGATCCTCGGGTGTGGGATCCACCCAGTCGAGCGAAGGGATCTGCTCGGGCAGCTCGTTGAGCACGTCGATCTGGTTGCGGCGGAGGTACGCAGGGGCGACGGCGGTCTGGAACGCCACCGGTCCTGCGAGCGCCGTCGCGGCGTTGACCCGGACGGCGACCTCCGGTTGGAGGTGGTCGATCAGGTTGCGGAACTCCTCCACGCGGTTCTCCATCGGGGTTCCGGTTAGGAACAGCACCCGCTCGGCGCCGTCGGCCCACCGGGCGACGGCCTGTGAGCGCAGGGTCGCGGGGTTCTTGACGTAGTGAGCCTCGTCGACGACCAACATGGCGAGCGACGAGTCCGCTCCATCGGCGTTCGGATCGGGATCGGCAGGATCGAACCGGCGGAGCCCGTCGAAGGTGGTGATGGCCACGCCGCCTTGGCGGAGCCACGATCGGTGTGCCCGGTCCCGCTCGGCGCCATGGAGCACGTGGGCCGCGAGCTCTGTGTGACGGTGGATCTCGCTTCGCCAGTTCGCGACCACGCTGGCGGGGCACACCACCATCGCCCGCTGCTTCCCCGCCGCCCGGAGGTGGCAGAGAGCGGCCAGCGCCTCGACTGTCTTGCCCAGGCCCATCTCGTCGCCGAGGATCGTCCGCCGCTGCACCAACGCGTACTTGGCACCGAAGGCCTGGTAACCGCGAAGGCTGGCCTTGAGGAAGGACAGGTCGAGAGCCAGGGCCTGCACCCGCTCCACGATCTCGGCCGGGAGATGGCCCCGATTCGCCTCCTCGCCCGTGCCCTCGACGATCTCGCCGAGCACGCCGAGGAGGTGGGCCGCGTTGTGCTCGAAGTCGATCCACACCTCCTCGTGGGCCCGCGGCCGGTTGATCTCGTGCAGCGAAGTGGCGAGGTACTGCCGGAACTGGACCACCGACGGGTCGGCCAGGATTCGGTCGAGCTGCTCGACGGCGACGTTCGCCGCCGTCTTCGCGGCGGCGCGCACGAAGATGCGCCGCAGCCAGGGACGAGCTGCCGGCTCAGTGTCGACAGCCAGCGGTGACGCCGTGGCGCGCAGCCATTGGCTCATCGCTTGCGACTCGTCGACCGCCCGGGCGGCGAGGTCGTAGCGACGCAGCGAGACCAGCACGTCGGTCTGCGCCGCCGGCCGTGCGACGACGTCGAAGTGGACGCGGACCGCGGCTTCGGTGGCTGCAAGCACCTGGCGGGCCGCGGCGAGCGCCTGGGTCGCGGTGGCGTCACCGACGCCCGGCACCGCTCGGAGGCGAGCGGCAGTGGCGCCGAGGAGCTGATCGACGGTGCGATACCCCGTTCGTTCGAGCGCGTCGAGCCGCAGACCCTTGGCCGTCTCGCGCAGCCGGGCCACGGGCACCTGCGCCATCTGCCCCAACGCAACCGCCCGCCGGATGGCCGACACCTGTGCGCGGGCGACGTCGGCCACGCCGGCGGGCAGCGATTCGAGGGTGCCGACCTCGGCGAGGAGTGCCTCGTGTTCGGCCAGCACCTGTCGCGCTGATCGTGTGTCCGCCATCGCAGCAAGGTATCGGCCCCCTGTGACCGGCTTCCGGCTCACCCTGTCACAGGCCTCACGTAGGGTGACCACGGCGTCGAGCGAGTGCCGGCGGTGAACGGAAGGACACGATGATGGCTGGGGACCCGCGCCCGGCAGCTGGTGGCGGAACACGCCTCGAAGACCTGACGGTCGGCGCGCTCGTCCACGGCCTGTCCACCTCGGGCCCCGTCACAGTGGTCGCCACCAAGTGGCACGGGTCGGTCGCGCTCACCTTGACCTGTCGGGACGCATCGGGCCACGTGAGCGAGCGGGTGCTCTACCGCGACGACGAGTCCGGTCTGAGGGTCGAGAGCTCCACCCGGGGGTGGTCGTTCGACGCCGACGGCGATCTGTTCCGCCTGGCCGCCGAGGCGCGCCGCATCCAGCTCGCCCATCTGTTCGACCCGATGCTGGCGATCTCGCTGTCGCAGGTCGATCCGCTGCCGCATCAGATCCAGGCCGTCTACGGCGAGCTGCTGCCACGCCAGCCCCTCCGCTACCTCCTCGCCGACGACCCCGGTGCCGGCAAGACGATCATGGCCGGCCTCTACATCAAGGAGCTGATCCTCCGTGGAGACCTGGCCCGGTGCCTCATCGTCGCCCCAGGCGGCTTGGTGGGGCAGTGGCAAGAGGAGCTCTACGACAAGTTCGACCTGACGTTCGAGATCCTCACCCGCGAGCTCATCGACTCATCGCTGACGGCCAACCCCTTCGCCGAGAAGAACCTTCTCCTCACCCGCCTCGACCACCTGTCTCGCAACGAGGACCTCCAAGCCAAGCTGGCCGAGACCGACTGGGACCTGATCGTCGTCGATGAGGCCCACCGGATGGCTGCGCATTGGTTCGGGGGCGAGGTCAAGGAGACCCGTCGCTATCAGCTCGGCAAGATGCTCGGTGGTATCACGCGCAACCTGCTCTTGATGACGGCCACGCCCCATGCCGGTAAGGAGGAGGACTTCCAGCTGTTCCTCGCGTTGCTGGACGGTGACCGGTTCGAGGGGCGGTTCCGCGACGGGGTGCACACCGTCGACGTCTCGGACCTCATGCGCCGGATGATCAAGGAGAAGCTGCTGCGGATGGACGGGCGCCCGCTCTTCCCCGAGCGGATCGCCTCGACCGTTCCCTATCCGCTCTCGCCGCTCGAACAGGCGCTCTACGACGAAGTCACGAGGTACGTGACCGACGAGATGAACCGCGCCGATCGGCTCGCCGCCGAAGGTGAGGGCCGGCGAGGGAACCGGGTCGGCTTCGCCCTCACCGTCCTCCAGCGGCGCCTCGCGTCGAGCCCCGAGGCGATCTACCAGTCTCTGCGCCGCCGCCGAGTCCGACTCGAGAAGGATCTCGTCGATGCTCGGAACCGGGCCCGCATCGCCTCGCTCCCGTCCGCCGAAGCCCGCATCGAGCGCCTCCTCGCCGACCTGGAACGGCCGGCTCGAGGGACCGACGACGACGACGACTTCGAGGACCGCATCGACGACCTCGCCGACGATGAGCGCGAGGAGGTCGAGGAGGAGCTGGTCGACTCCGCTTCCGCAGCCCGCACCGCGCAGGAGCTCGCGCTCGAGATCCAGACCCTCACTCGGCTCGAGGAGCTGGCCAACCAAGTCCGCAAGACCGGAACCGATCGCAAGTGGACCGAGCTCCTCTCGATCCTCGACGAGAAGCCCGAGATGCGCCACGCCGACGGCTCGCGCCGCAAGCTCATCGTCTTCACCGAGCACCGCGACACCCTGACGTACCTCGTCGACCGGCTCCGCGACCGGTTGGGCAAGCCTGAGGCCGTTGTCACGATCCACGGCGGCACAGCGCGCGAGCAGCGCCGGGCCATCCAGGAGCGCTTCACTCAGGACAAGGACTGTCTGATCCTTGTCGCCACCGACGCCGCCGGCGAGGGCCTCAACCTTCAGCGCGCCCACCTGCTCGTCAACTACGACCTGCCCTGGAACCCGAACCGGATCGAGCAGCGCTTCGGCCGCGTCCACCGCATCGGCCAGACCGAGGTCTGCCACATGTGGAACCTCGTCGCCGAGGACACCAGAGAAGGCCAGGTTTACCTGACCCTTCTCGCCAAGCTGGAGGAGCAGCGCAAGGCGCTGTCCGGCCAGGTGTTCGATGTCCTCGGCGAGGCATTCCGTGACGCGCCACTTCGGGATCTGCTGCTCCGAGCGATTCGCTACGGAGACCAGCCCGAGGTCCGCGACGCCATCAACCAAGTGATCGACGAGAAGGTCGGTGACGGACTCGCCGAGCTGATCGATGCCCATGCGCTCGCGTCGGACGTTCTCGGCGAGACCCAGGTCGAGCGGATCAGGACACAGATGGAAGAGGCCGAGGCTCGTCGGCTGCAGCCGCACTACATCCGATCGTTCTTCCTCGAAGCCTTCGACCTGCTCGGCGGTCGGATCGTGGAGCGTGAGAAGGGCCGCTTCGAGATCAAGCACGTCCCGCAGGAGCTGCGGGATCGAGACCGCCAGATCGGGCTCGGGGCACCGGTGCTCCGAGCCTACGAACGCGTCTGCTTTGACAAGGAGCAGGTCCGGGTGGTGGGCAAGCCGATCGCCGAGCTCCTCGCGCCGGGACACCCTCTCCTCGACGCCATCCTCGATGTCACCCTCGAACGGCATCGTCGAGTACTCGCCCAAGGTGCGGTGCTCGTTGACGATCGAGACGCAGGTCTCGACGCCCGAGTGTTGGTCCTTCTCGAACATGCCGTCGCCGACGGCCGCACAGACGGACGAGGAGCCGACCGACGAGTCATCTCCCGCCAAATGCAGTTCATCGACCTCCACGAGGACGGCACGCACACAGCCAGCGATGCCGCGCCCTACCTCGATCTGCGGCCTGCAACCACGGGTGAGCGTGCGGTCGCCGAGCAACTCCTCACGAGCGGGGGATGGCTCGCGGGCGATCTAGAGGCTGCCGCATTCGACGTCGCCGTCGGCGAGGCGATCCCCACCCACCTCGCACGCACTCGCCTCCGCACGACCGCCCGCACCCAGAAGGTGCGATCAGCGGTCTACGAGCGACTCACCCGGGAGATCAACCACTGGGATCACCGGGCGAACGAGCTCGCAGCACAGGTCGAGAGCGGCAAGCAGCCGAAGATGAACCCCGAGCGCGCCCGCCAACGAGCGGACGACCTCTCCGGCCGCCTCAAGCGGCGCATGGACGACCTCGACCGCCAAGAAGAGCTGCACGCCCAGCCTCCGACGGTGACCGGCGCCGCGCTCGTCCTCCCGGCTGGCCTACTCGGACCCGGCGACGGTCCAGCCGCACCGCCCGCCCACGCGAGGGAGACCGCCCGTGTCGAGCGTCGAGCAGTTGACGCGGTTCTGTCAACAGAGGAGCGACTTGGCCGCGATCCCCGCGAGATGCCCCACAACAACCCGGGCTACGACATCGCCAGCACTACGCACGACCGCCACCTCATCTTCATCGAGGTGAAGGGTCGCGTGGCCGGCGCCGAGACGGTCACGATCACCCGTAACGAGATTCTCACCAGCCTCAACACCGACCGCTGGGTGCTCGCACTCGTCGAGGTCGCCGACGCCGACGGGCAGCCGCGCGACCATGTCCGCTACCTCCACCACCCGTTCCGAGGACAGCTCGATGACCTCGGCTTCAAGGAGACCAGCCGCACCTTCCCGTGGCGTGGACTCTGGGACGCCGCAGGGGAGCCGGCATGACCACCTGGCCGAAGTCGTGGCTCGCCGGTTCACCGGGTGCCGCATGCCCGACGTGCGGCGAACGATCAGGCCGTCCCATCCTGATGGGCATGCCGAGCGGCGAGGTGTTCGAGGCCCTCGACGCCGGTGCGATCGACATCGAGCTAGGCGGCTGCTGCATCAGCGACGACGACCCGACCCACCGCTGCGCCGCCTGCGGTGTGTCGTTCGGTGGGCGGCCGGCAGCTCAGGAGCGAACGTGAAGCGCAAGCTCATCGAGGTGGCCCTACCGCTCGACATCATCAACGCCCAGTCGGCGCGCGAGAAGTCGATCCGCCACGGCCATCCCTCGACGCTGCACCTGTGGTGGGCCCGTCGGCCGCTCGCGGCTTGCCGAGCCGTGCTGTTTGCCCAGCTGGTCGACGACCCGTCGTCCGACCCCGACCACTTCCCCACCGAGGAGGCGCAGGACGCCGAGCGGCAGCGGCTGTTCCGCATCCTGGAGCGGCTCGTCCCGTGGGAGGCCCTCACCGACGAGGCCGTGCTCGCCGAGGCCAACGCGGAGATCCGGCGATCATGCGGCGACGAGCTCCCCACCGTTCTCGACCCGTTCGCAGGGGGAGGCTCGATCCCTCTCGAGGCGCAGCGGCTCGGCCTGTCCGCCGTGGCGAACGACCTGAACCCAGTCGCGGTGCTCATCAACAAGGCCCTCATCGAGATCCCGCCGGTTTTTGGCGGCCGGCCGCCCATCCATCCCGACGCCGAACGGCGCACCCGATGGGCCGGCGCAGAGGGCCTCGCAGAGGATGTTCGGCGCTACGGGCAATGGATGAGCGACGAGGCCGAGACGCGCATCGGCGCAAACTACCCGTCTGCGACCACCCCCGGCGGCGCCTCTACCGTCATCGCCTGGATCTGGGCCCGCACCGCCACCTGTTCGAACCCGGCCTGCCGGGGCACGATGCCATTGCTCAACTCCTATGCCCTGTCCAGGAAGAAGGGACGGGAGGCGTGGCTCGACCCGGTCGTCGATAGGGAGACGAAGACGGTGACCTTCCGAATCGGCACCGGCGCCGGTTGCCCACCAGGTGGGACGGTGTCGCGGACGGGAGCGACCTGTCTGATCTGCGGAACGAACGTGCCGTTGGCCCACGTCCGCGCCGAGGGCAAGGCCGGTCGCATGGGAGCGCAGCTCGTGTGCACGGTGGCCGACGGGCCCCGTCAGCGCGTGTACCTGCCCGCCGACCCAGTGCACGCCGATGCCGCCAGGGTGACGGTGACGGACGCCGCACCAGACACGGACCTGCCCGAGCAGGCGCTCGGGTTCCGCGTCCAGGGCTACGGGATCACCAAACACCGCCAGCTCTTCACCGATCGCCAGCTCGTCGCGCTCACGACGTTCGTGGACGTGCTCGGCGGCCTGCGGGCCCGAGCCCTTGCCGACGGCGCTGACGAACGGTACGCCGACGCGCTCGTCACCTACCTCTCCCTCGGCATCGGCCGGCTCGCGAACCGGTGCTCGTCGCAGTGCTTCTGGGACCCAGGTGGGGAGGGCGTCATGCAGGTCTTCGCCCGCAACGCGCTGCCGATGGTGTGGGTCTTCGCCGAGGCCAACCCGTTCTCGGAGGCGTCGGGCAACTTCACCGGCCAGCTCGAGTACCTGGCCAACGCCCTGGAACGGGTACCGGCTCGCGGCCACGGGACCGCGGCGCAGGCCGACGCAGCCCACCCGCCGGCCCGCGAGCGGATGGTCATTGCCACTGACCCGCCCTACTACGACAACGTCCCCTACGCCGACCTCTCGGACTTCTTTTACGTGTGGCTCCGACAGTGCCTCTCCACCGTCCACCCCGAGCTGTTCGGCACGGTCCTGGTGCCAAAGGCCGAAGAGCTCATCGCCGAGCCGGCTCGCCAGGGCTCCTGGGACGAGGCGGCATCGTTCTTCGAGACGGGCCTACGGACGGTGTTCGCCCGGATCCTCGACACGCAGGTCGAGGGCATCCCGTTCACGGTCTTCTACGCGTTCAAGCAGTCTGAGGCGGTCGAAGACGTAGAAGGCAACATCGAGCGGGCGTCGACGGGCTGGGAGACGATGTTGCAGGGTCTGCTCGACGCCGGTGCAATGATCACCGGGACCTGGCCGATGCGTACCGAGCAGCCCGGCGGGTTGCGCGAGGTCGGCCGCAGTGCGCTCGCCTCGTCCATCGTGCTGGTCTGCCGGCCGCGCGAGGTGCACGCCGGCATGACCGACCGGCGGGGCTTCCTCACGGCCTTGCGGGCCGAGCTCCCTCAGGCGCTGCGCGACCTGCAGAAAGGGAACACCGCGCCGGTCGATCTGGCCCAGGCCTCGATCGGCCCCGGCATGGCCGTGTACTCCCGCTACGCCAAGGTCGTCGAGCCTGACGGCAGCCCCATGCGCGTGAGGGCCGCGCTGGGACTGATCAACCAGACCCTCGATGAGGTCCTCTCCGAGCTCGACGCCGACTTCGACCCCCGCACGCGCTGGGCCGTGAAGTGGTTTGAGCAGTTCGGCTTCGACGAGGGTCCCTCCGGCCAGGCCGACGTCCTCTTCACGGCCACGGCCACTTCCCTCGACGGCGTGAAACGAGCCGGCATCGCCGGCTCGTCACCGGGGAAGGTGTGGCTCCTGGGGCGACCCGACCTACCGGCGGACTGGGATCCGACCACCGACACCATCACACCGGTATGGGAGGTGACTATGCACCTGCTCAAGCGCCTCGAGGAACGTGGCGAGGCCGCCGCCGGCGGACTGCTCTCCCAGGTCGGCGGCGTCGGCGACACTGCCCGGGAGCTCGCCTACCGACTGTTCGCGATCTGCTCGAACCGGAAATGGGCAAGCGAGGCGCTCGCCCTCAACGGTCTCGTCACCTCCTGGCCGGAGATCGCCCGCCTCGCGGCCTCCGGTTCGAGGAACGCCGAGCAAGGAACACTTCTTTGATGATGAGTGCGGAGGGGGCGCCATGAGTATCTCGCTGCAGCGCGCCGAGGAACTGCTCCTGCGAGCGGTGGGGATTCTGGCCACCGACCCGGGCGAGGTCCGCGCCCGGCTTCACCACGCTCGCGAGGACCTGTTCGAACTCGACGAGATCGCCGCCCAGACTGAGCCGGACGGCGCCCCGTACCTCGCGGAGCTGAACGCTCGCATCGCCGCAGTGCGCTCAACCCTCGCTGGTGGGGGCGTCATGGACCTGAGCGAGGACCAGGGCGTCGAGTGCGCGAAGGAAGTTCTCGACATCTACCTCAGCGTCCGAGCATTTCGGAAGGACGTTCCCTAATGACCGGGCCCAGCAACCGGGATCGCGTCGGGAAGGCGTTCGAGCACCTTGGCGAGGGCTTGCGGCCGTACGTCGACCGCCGGATGACCAAGAAGTCGCCGCTGAAGGAGCGTTGGTGGCCGGAGTGGGCGAACCGCTCCCGCGGTGACGCCTCGATGGACGATCCGGCGGAGCTCCTCAAGGTGATGGCCGACTGCTGGGACCTGGCGTTCCGTGATGAGCTCACCCGTACCGACCGCAATGTCGTGTTCACGCTGCGGGACACCCGCAACAAGTGGGCGCACAACGGCAAGTTCGATCTCGACGACGCCTACCGGGCCCTCGACGGCATCGAGGTGTTGCTCCGGGCGATCGACGCCAGCGAGGCCGAGGTCGTCGGCGAGTCGAAGGACGAGCTGATGCGCCTGCGTTACGCGTCAGATGCGAAGACGGCGACTAAGCAGGAGGTGCTCATCGCCGCGCCACCCGCCGGGCTGACGCCGTGGCGGGAAGTGATGGTCCCCCACGAGGACGTGGCCGCTGGTCGCTTCAACCAGGCCGAGTTCGCGGCCGATCTGTGGCAGGTCCAGTCCGGGCAGGGACGCGCTGAGTACGTCGACCCCATCGAGTTCTTCCGTCGCACCTTCCTGACCGAGGGGCTGCGCACGCTTCTCTCGGAGGCCGCGCTCCGACTCACCTCGTCCGGTGGCGTGCCGGTGGTCGACCTGCAGACGAACTTCGGTGGCGGCAAGACCCACAGCCAGATCGCTCTCTGGCACCTGTTCTCGGGAACACCACTCGAATCGTTCCCCGACGAGGTGCGGTCGCTCCTGGCGTCCGAAGGGGTGACGTCGCTGCCTTTTGCGCGCCGGGCGGTGCTTGTGGGCACGAAGGTCCCCCCCGGTCAAGTGACCGTTAAGCCCGATGGCACCGAGACCCGGACGCTCTGGGGTGAGCTGGCCTGGCAGCTCGGCGGACCGGAGGGGTTCGCCCTAGTTGCGGAGTCCGACCGGACGGCAACCAACCCCGGCGAGGCGCTCAACCGGCTCCTCGAGCAGTGCTCCCCCTGCCTCATCCTCATCGACGAGTGGGTGGCTTACGCCCGGCAGCTCTCCGACACGAGGGAGGAGGTCGTCGGCGGCAGCTTCGACACGCAGTTCACCTTCGCCCAGGCCCTTACTGAGGCCGCCCGAGCGGTGCCCGGGGCCCTGCTCGTCGTGTCTCTACCGGCATCGGAGGGCACCGGTGACGCTGGGATCGGCTCCGACATCGAGGTCGGAGGCGCCGGCGGTCGGGAGGCGCTACGGAAGCTGCGGCTGGTCATCGGACGCATGGAATCGTCGTGGCGACCCGCCACCGCTGAGGAGAGCTTCGAGATCGTTCGCCGCCGGCTGTTCCGGCCGATCGAGCCGGGCCGCGAGGCCGCCCGCGACGCCACCGCCCAGGCGTTCGGCCGGATGTACCAGAAGGAGGCGTCGGAGTTCCCCAACGAGTGCCGGGAGCCGGCGTACGTCGACCGGATGAAGGCGGCGTACCCGATCCACCCTGAGCTGTTCGCCCGGCTTTACGAGGACTGGTCGACCCTCGATCGCTTCCAACGCACCCGGGGCGTGCTGCGGCTGATGGCTTCGGTGATCCACGCCCTGTGGGAGGCCGGCGACCAGTCACCGCTCATCCTCCCGTCTTCGATCCCCCTGGCTGACGCAGCCGTGTCGGCCGAGCTCACCCGCAACCTCGACGACCAGTGGAAGCCGATCATCGACCACGACATCGACGGCCCGGGCTCCGTCCCCGTCGCCCTCGACCGCGAGCTAGCCGGCACGCTCGGCAAGTTCCAGGCCGCTCGGCGCGTGGCACGCTGCATCTTCCTCGGGTCGGCGCCTACCGTTCGGTCGGCCAACCGCGGCATCGACCCCGCCCGCATCCGCCTCGGCTGCGTCCTGCCGTCGGAGGGCATCGCCACCTACGGCGATGCCCTGTCCCGGCTCTCAGGCCGGGCCACCTACCTGTACGCCGACGGCGGCCGCTACTGGTTCGGGGTCCAACCGTCAGTGGCTCGCGTCGCTCGCGACCGCGCCGAGCGCTACCTCAACCAGCAGCGTGACGAGCTGCACATGGAGATCGTCCGCCGGCTGCGGGCGGCGCAGAGCGAGCCGGGCGAGTTCCGGGCCGTGCACCCGCCAGCGTCGAGTTCAGCCGACATTCCCGACGAGGCCGAGACCCGACTTGTCATCCTCGGTCCCGATCATCCCCACATCGCCCGCTCCGACAACAGCGCGGCCCTCGCCGCCGCCGCCGAGATCCTGGAGCGCCGGGGCGCAGCGCCGAGGGATCACCGCAACTGTGTGGTGTTCCTGGCACCGGACCACAAGCGCCTCGATGAGCTCGAGCAGGCTGTCGCCGACTACCTGGCCTGGTCGTCGGTCGACGCCGAGCGCGGCGAGGACGGCCTGAACCTCGATCCGAACCAGGCTCGGCAGGCGTCGACCAAGCGCGATGACAGCGACCGGGCGGTGACGATCCGGCTGGCCGAGACCTACCAATGGGTGCTGGTCCCCACCCAGCTCGACCCGCTGGGGCCGGTCAGCTGGGACAAGGTCAAGGTCGACGGACAGGGCGGACTCGCCGTTCGCGCCAGCAGGAAGCTCGTCAACGAGGCGCACCTATACACCCAGTTCGCCCCAGCGCTCCTCCGCCAGCGCCTCGACGGCGAGCTCGCCTCGCTCTGGACCGACGGGCACGTCAGCGTCAACAAACTGTGGGACGCGTTCTCCCGATACCTCTATCTCCCTCGACTCCGCGACCCGGCCGTCCTCCTGTCATCGGTCGGAGCCGGTGCGGCCAGCGTCATGTGGCAAGCCGAGGGCTTCGCGACTGCGGATGCTTACGACGAGGCCACAAGCCGTTACCTCGGCCTGACCGTCGGGGGGCTGGCGAACCCCATTACCTCCACCCTGGTGGTCGTCCCGGACCGAGCTGCCGCGCAGATGGACGCCGACCGCACACGAGCCGCGGCCACCGGCGGATCGGTTGAAGCCGGCGAGGACGATCCGACGACCGGAGAGACAAGCAGCGCAAGTGGTGAGGTTGCTCCGCCTGGTCCGGCGGTGCCGACGAAGCCCACCCGGTTCCACGCCGCAGTCAACCTCGATCCCGAGCGTCTGAACCGTGACTTCGGAAAAGTCTCGGCTGAAGTAATCGCCCACCTGACGAGCCTTCTCGGCACTGATGTGACGATCACGGTCGAGATCGGCGCGACGAACACCGAGGGCTTCGCGGACACGACTGTGCGCAACGTGACGGAGAATGCGAAGACCCTCAAATTCACCGACTACGGCTTCGAGGACCGATGAGGCAGCTCACCGCACGCTGGCTGGAGGGCTGGCAATGGCACTGACCATTGGGTCCAACCCGCACCAGGGTCATCACGCCGAGGGAATGCTCGCCGCCCTGGCTGCATCGGCTGGTCTGGACATTCAGGTTCCGCGGTTGGGTTACGCGATCGACATGTCGATCTTCAACCCGGGCCCCAATGGCACATCCGGAAGTCGACAGATCACGGTCCAAGTCAAGAGCTGGTCGACCGGGAGCCTTCACGACGACGGGACGTTCCACTATCCGCTCAAGTGCTCCGCCTTCAACTACCTCGCAGGCGGTGGCCATGACGTCCGCCACTACCTCGTGCTGTGCATCGTCCCGGCCGATGGCAACGACTACGCCGACGCCGGCGCCGATCGCCTGAAGCTTCGCCAAGCCCTGTACTGGCATTCGCTGCACAACGACACGCCCGACGACAACCTTGATCCCGAGAGCACGAAGACCGTCTACGTGCCTCGGACGAACATGCTCACGCCGGTCACCCTGCGCTACCTCGTCGATCACAACGAAGCGCTGGCGGTCGTGCCATGAGGGTGCGCGTACTCGATCCCAGCGCGCTCGCAAGCCCCGGTGCACGGCGGATACGTCTGTATCTTCGACTCAACGGCTGGGCGCAGGAGACGACCGACCAGGGCGGCCCCGACGTCTGGGGCCGTCAGGCAGAAGGCGATGTCTACGAGGTCATCGCACCATCTCAGACGGCACGGGACTTCACGTCCCGGGTTTCGGAGCTGCTGCACACGCTGTCGGTCGTTGAGGACCGATCGGAGTCCGACGTCCTCCGTGACTTGCTCACCGTCACGTTCGACGTGCAGTACCTCCGTACCGGGCACGAGGGACCTCCCGGAACAGCGCCGCTCCGCGACGCCGCCGATGCAGTCGCGGCAGCGCACAATCTGCTTGCGTCCGCGACCGCTGCGTTGGAAGAACCTCGCCTGGTGCAGCCGAGCCGACGGCCGGCCAAGACCACCGACTTCATGCGGAAGGTTCTTGCAGGGCCGACATCGGTCGGCAGTTTCGTGATCTCTACTTGGGTGCCCATTCCACCCCGGCTGTCGCCGGAGGAGGACCAAGTCCTCTTCGACGACCCGAATGAGCCGTTCGAGCGCCAGGCAACGAGGCATCTGAGTCGTGCGCTCGCCGCAGCGCAGCAGGCCAGCGACGAGGCGCTGTCCTCGGACGCGGGGCTCGATGCCTTCCTCGCTGGTGAACAGGACGGCCTCAGCGCCAATCTCTGCGAGGCACTGGTGGCACTGGCGGGCGAACAGGAGGTGCCGCTGGGGATCACACTGGCTTGGGCCCTCGACCGCCCGATGCAGCACCTGCCATCCGAGTTCAGTTTCCCGACTGAGTCGATCTCAGTGCTGCGCGAGGCGGCACGCGAACTGCGCCAACGGCTACCCGAAGAGGTAGTTCGGGTGCGAGGAAATGTCGTACGCCTCCACCGTGACGCCGTTTCCGGCGCGGGTGACGTCACCATCGCCGGCATCGTGTCGGGTGACGATCTGGGCAAGCTTCGCCGAATCTCCGCATCTCTGGCGGAGGAGGACTACGAGCAAGCAATCGAGGCGCACCAGCAGTTCTCCGACGTAGAGATCGTCGGCGAGCTGTACCAACGGGGCACCCGGACGCACCTTCGGGATGCCCGAGGCTTCGCGGTCCATCCCGCCGCGGACGAGCATCCAGGCTCGTAGCCGCACAAGTTCGACGATGGTTGCGACCCTCTCCTGGCTCGACGTCTCGGCTGGGCACCAGCGCCGGGTGCGCGACCTCATCCGGCTCTTCGAGGAACTGGGGACGCGGACCCTTCCGGAACTCGACGATCACCGCGCGCCGATTGAGCGGCCGAGGGAACGACCCCTCGTTGGCTCGATCACATCTCGCACGACAGCCGCGACCTGGTCGTGGCGATACCGGGCAAGAAGCTCCCTCGGACGGGAACCGATCAGCTCGGCGATCGTGGTGGCGTGCTCCGGGACCACCTCGGCGGACTCGTCGAGGTAGAGACGGATGCTCTCGGCGGCTCGGTCCCAGCAGAGTCGCTCACGCTGAGCAGACGGTCGTGTTCCGAGGAGCTCGATGATGGCCAGAGGTGGGTCGGCGACGGCCTCGACGGCGAGAGTCAGCCGGCGAGAGGCCAAGGCCTGGTTCACCAGCTTCCTCTCGGCGAACTGTTCGGCGTGGTCGGCAGCGAACGCTTCGTGCTCGTGCTGCACCCCTTCGAGGCGCCCTACGCGCTGATCGGCATGTGTGATCGCCTCGTCGATAGATGCGAGCGGCCTCAGGGCGGCGCGGCGCCGGCTGGGGCGCCAGGCGGCATGGGCCTCCGTCATTCGAGCGCGCCGGCCAGCCAGCATGGAGAGTCCTCGCCGGGCCTCTGTGAGTTGGTCCGCAACGGATGGCGGCTGCTTGCCGAGCACCGCGTCTAGCTCCCTGGCTCGCTCTCGCAGCTCCCGCAGCGTTTGACGTTGCGCGAGATGGGCGGCTTGGACAGCGAGTGGGTCGATCTCCGACGCGACGATCTGGTTTCCGCGGCGCGCGAGCGCCTCCGCGATGGGGCCAAGTCCGGTCTCGGGCACCTCCACGGCGTGGTCGCCAGTCTCGTCGTCGATCTCCCGGTCGCCCTCCACGATGTACAGACTGGTTCGCTCGGCAGCTCGGGTGATGGCGACGTAGCCCTCTTCGAACCGGGAGACGTCGGTCGGGTGGTACCTGGCGCGATCGAGCGTCGCTCCTTGCACGCCGTGCGTGGTTCGGGCGTAGGCGTGCTCGATGTGGCCAGCATCGAGGTACTCGGCGGGGATGGTGATCGGGCCCTCGTTCATGAACTCGACGACGATCTCGCGTCGGCCGACCTTGATGGCGGCGACCCACCCGGTGCTCCCGTTCTTCACGAACTCCGACCGACCGCTTGCGTGGAGGGCGCGGTCGTTGCGGCGGGCGACGACCTCGTCACCAACCATGAACTCGCGGCCGTGGGCAATGAGGGGCTCGCCCATGAGCACCCCTTCGGCCTTGAGCAGCGTCCGGGCTCGGGTGTTGAGCGCTCGGCGGGCGGCGTTGGTGCCGGTGAGCATCGGCGCCGCAGAACCAGCGAGGCGGTCGGCCCACCAGTCCTGCACGAGGGCGTCGTACGTCTCGCGGGCAGTGGGCTGCCGGACGATCTTGCCGGCCAGGTCGTAGCGGTCGAGGGCCTCGTCGATGCGGCCCTCCCTGTAGTCGTCGATGGCCGCGCGCTCGATCGGATCGATCTGGCGACGGTTGCCGACGAGCCGGACGAGCTCGGATCCCTTGCGAGCGGCCAGGGCCTTGAAGACGCCACCGGTGTCGACCGAGGCGTGCTGATCGGGGTCTCCGATCAGCTTGATGCAGCCGCCGACAGCATCGACATGGGAGGCGAGGCGAGCGAGGTCACGGGTACCCACCATCGATGCCTCGTCAAGCAGGAGGACGGTGCCGGATGCAAAGCGGTAGCCCCGCTGCTCAACGTCGATCAGCAAGCTGGCAATCGTTTGCGCCGACCGCCCCGTGTGGTGTCGGAAGCCGACGGCTGACTCCAGCTCTGCGGCGGCCGTGGCGCTGACCGCGCACCCGGCGACCGAGGTGCCCGACAAGGCGAAGGCATCGACGCAGGCGGAGGCGGCGTAGGTCTTGCCCGACCCCGGGCGGCCGACAATCGGTTGAATCGCCTCGGACGATGAGCAGACGGCGCGCACCATCGTCACCTGCTCGTCGGTGAGATCGGGCCGCTGGGTCAGGACGAGGTCGATCGCCAAGTCCTTGGCGGCGAGGCCGGGGGCTCGGCGTTGCTCGGCCCACTGCAGGAGACGGGTTTCGATCTCGACGAGCTCTGGGGTGCTGAAGACCGCGGTACCGCCGGTGAGGATGCGGCGGTTGTCGAGCCCGATGACGACCTGGGAGTTGACTCCGGAGGTGGGGCCGGCGAGGAGCACAACCCGGTCGGAGGCGATGAACCGATCGGCGAGGCGTTCGACCTCCTCGGCGGGGGCTGCGGACCCGAGCTCGGCGGCGAGGCGCTGGACGACATCTCGGCGGGTAAAGGTCGAGGCTCGCTCGGTCAGCCCGTGCGCTCCGGCGAGGTGTTCGAAGGTGCGCTCGATGGCGCCGGATCGCTGCTGCACGACGTGCGCCCGGTCGAAGCACGCCTCGATCGCGCGCTCGTCGAAGCCGAGGGCGGCGGCCCGTTCCCGCCAGGTGTTGGCCAGGGCGTCCGGGTCGACGCTTCGGTCCTTCGCGTTCCGGGTGGCGAGGGTGGCGGCCTGGCGGGCCCGCGCGGAGGTGTAACCGGACTCGGCGAGCAGCTCCTCGATCTCGTCGCGGCGCTGGCTGAACTCGTCGATCACCCGCTGCGGGACGCCGTCGATGTCGGCGAGGCCGTGGACGATCGGTCCCCACTCGATGCCGAGCCGCTCGGTCAGCAAGTGGCGAAGGTGGGCTTGGTAGAGGTAGCCGCCGGAGAGGGCGTGGTGGAACAGGAGTCGGCCCTCGAGCGTGCGCCAGGCGTCGGCGACGGTGAGCGTGAGGTTGGCGACGACGACGTGAGTGTGCAGCAGGGGGTCGCCGGCCCGGCTGCTGCGGTGGTCGAAGGCAGCGGCGACGAGTCCGGCGGTCTGGATGCGCTCGCCCTTGGACCGGGCCATGGTCGCCTGGGCCTCGTAGTACCTGACGACCTCGTCGACGGCTTCGCGGTGGGCCTGGCGGATGGCGGCCCGCCGCTCGGGGTCGGCCAGCGCCCACAGGATGCTGACGCTCTTGGGTGGTCGGAGGGTGAGGTCGAAGCCGGGCCGGCGCTTCGACGGCTTGTGCGCCGTGGCGTAGGCGTTGACCTGTGCGCGCTGGACGCGCCACCCGATGCGCCGGGTCGTGTCCGACCGGGCCTTCTCACCCTCGAGGGCGCCGGTGGCGAGGAGGCGGCGGGTGAAGCGGGTGGAGACGTCTAGCTGGGCGGCGGCCTCCTTGACGGTGAGCCAGGCCCCTTCGGGCGCCTCGGAGACGGTCGGCGCCTTGGCCCGCGGGGCAGCTACCAGCTGCTCGGCCGTGAACGGGTGCTTGCCCTCGAGGAGCGCCCGGAAGTGGTCGGGGTCGACCTCGCCTTGCAGCCCCATCTCCTCGGCCAGCGAACCGACCCAGCGCCCGGGCGCCTCGCCGCGTCCGAGGTAGTAGGCCTCGGCCGACAGGGCGATCTCGCCGACGTAGTACTCGGCGCCGCCAGGCCGGATTCGACCGATGTTCAGCACGGGACGCCCCCAGGATCCCGCGGGGTCCGCCGCAGGCGGAACCTGCAAGTCTTTGAAGGCTTGACGTGAGTGGGTCGCGTGGTGCGTGAGTGAGTCGAAGAGGACGGGTGCGGGCGACGCGGTGGTGAAGGCGTGAGGGCGTCGCGCAGTGGTCGGCGCGCGACGGCTCGAGAGGGTGACTGGCTGAGGTCAGGCATTGCTGGCCGGACGGTGCAGCTCGGTGACGGTGGCGGGCCGGGCGACGAGCTCGTCGAGTGCCCACCTCGGGATGACGATGCGCCTGACGTGCAGCCGCAGGGCATAGAGCTGCCCCTGGTCAATCATGTTGCGGACGGTCCCGGGCGAGATCTTGAGCCGGTCGGCGACCTCGGCGACGGTGTAGACGATCGGCGCCTCAGCCGCCGCTCTGCGGCGGGGCTGGGCGTCCGGGACGGGCTTCAGCGGCCCGCAGCGGCGTCGTTCCACGGGTCCTCCTTCGGGTGGCAGACGACCACCGTGCGGGATGGCACTCACCCGAGCGCTCACGTTTGGGCTCACCCTCGCGAGATTTCTCAGAATTTCTAGGGAGTGAGCCCCTCCCCACTCACGCGCGCTCACGTTTCCACTCACGTTCTCCGGGATTCCGAGGGGTGAGCCCGACTTGGGCTCACGCTCACTCACGTATTGGCTCACCCGCGCTCACGTTTGGTCTCACGCACGCCGCGATCCCGCCCCTGGAGCCCGGTGAGGCCTTGGTTGCGCTTATTTCGATTTGCTCGTACCGTACGGGTAGACCGACCGGGAGCGAAGCGATGGCAAGACCGACCGAAGCAGCGACGATCACCGCGCATCCGAACGAGGCGGCGGAACTCCAATCGCTTGCTACCCATCTCGACGGTGACGGCGGGGCCGTCGCGTTGAAGGACGCGCTTGGCCACGAAGTCGAGCTGCCGCGTTCGGTGGCGAGGGCGCTCTCCGGGCTGGTCCGCGAGCTTGCCGCCGGGAACTCGGTGACCGTGGTTCCCACGCAGGCGGAGCTGACCACCCAGCAGGCGGCCGACCTTCTCAACCTGTCGCGGCCTTACTTGGTCCGGCTCCTCGACGCGAACCAGATCGCTTCGTCGAAGGTCGGCACGCATCGGCGTGTCCGGCTTGGCGACGTCCTTGAGTACAAGACCCGGCGAGACGAGCACCGCGAGGCCGTGCTCGCCAGGATGGGCGAACGGGTCGAGGCATCGGGCCTCGAGTACTGACCCGGATTGCCTCTGCCAGACGGCCGGCATGAAGGCGAGACTCCACGACCTCCGTCACCTCCAGGCCTCGCTCCTCCTCGACGCTGGCGAAGCGGTGACAACAATGACCGCCCGGCTCGGCCACCGAGACACCTCGACGACGCTGAGGGTCTACGGCCACCTCATGCCGGGCGCCGACACAAGAGCGGCCGAGATCGTCGGGTCGGCCTTCCGCCGGACTACGAGTGACGACTGAGGTCAGGAAGAGGAATCCCGATGATCGGGCCCCCTGATGACCCGGTGCCGGACGATGTCGAGGGTGGCCAGCTCCTGCTCAACTGGATAGCCCCGATCGAGAACCGACGCAGCGAACCACCCAATCAGCGGATCATCGGCGAGCGCGCGCAGGCCGACCATCGCAGGCCCGTCAGGATCAAACGGCGGCCGGGGTGGGTGAGGCCAGGCACCGACGTCGATGACCTCCGCAGCCGGCGCGGCTTGGAGCACTCGGCGGGCGATGCGCACGCCTCCCAGGTCGGCGTCGACGATCGCGACGACTCGCGTGCCTGTCGACGCCAGCAGCTCGAGGAGGCACGCTGCGTCGTCGCCGAACTGGCCGGCGGTGTACACGACCGGCAACGCCGGATGGCGCGCGCAGACGACCTCGGCCGGTTGCAGGTTCTCGATCACGACGACCGTGCACTCCGTGGTTGAGATGCCGAGGTGCGGCTGGTCGAGCCGGAGGGCAACCGGGCCTCGGATCGGTGCGAGGTCGACCGAACCGTCCGTGGTCGTCACGACGATCGGCCCGCCGAGGCCGATGCGGTCGCCTCGTCGGAGGCCGAGCTGCTCGAGCACGGCGGCGGGGACGTTCGCCGCTGTGAGGACGGCTGCGACGTCATGTGCCTTGGTCCCATCGAAGTGCGCCTGCGCAAACGCGCGTGGACCGGCATGATCGATGCCCGCCAACAGATCGCCGGCCGCCGCAGTGATCACCGCAATGGCCACGGGCGACCTGGCGCTTCGCAGCGCCGAGGCGACCTCGGGGAAGTTGGCGGCGAGTGCCGTGGCGAGTGACTCCCGCTCGGCGTCGCGCTGCTGCTCCGACTCGATGGTGCGGGCGCGCGCCGTCGACACAGCGACGGCAGCCTCCTCGGTGGGTTGCCACCAGCGAGGGCCACCGAGGATGCCGCGGCTGTCGACGCCGCAGGCCAAATGGACCACACGGCCGCGCACAAGGGACAACGCGACCTCGAAGGCCTCGTCGCCGTAGCGGCCGACGACCGTCGACCACCGCCGTCGTCCGGCGCCGAGCGCAAAGAGCCGGTCGGCCTCGACAACTGGGCCTGCCGGATGGTTCGGGTCGTGCACCAGCACGACCTCGTTGGTCTTTCGACGCTGCCGACGATCTCTGACTTCGACGAGCTCCCCGTCGCGTTCGACGACCTCGACCAAGGGGACGACGCGACACCCGAGCGGAACGCCACCCACCAGGGCGGATGCGCCGTTGGGATCCCAGTGCCTCACAGCAGACGACCGGACTCCACCGCCGCGCGCGTCAGCTCAACTCGGCGGCCGTCAGGGTCGAAGCCCCAAACACGCGTCGGACGGCAGAGCGGCGACGCATCCGAGAGCCGCTCGAACCATAGGAGGAGGCGGGCGGCGCCGAGGGCGGCGACCTCCTCAAGGACCTTGTCCTGACAGGCAGCGATCACGGTGACGCCGTGGATGTCGGCGACGTGCGCGAAGGCCGACAACACCTGGCGGAGGTGCTCGCGGCCAAAGTCATTGCCGGCCTCATCGACGATGAGAACTCGACCGGCGGGGTCTTGGGCGGCGAGCAGCGCGGCGAGGACCAGGTGCGTGCGGTGCTGCTTCTGCATGGCCGAGTTGGCCTGTCGCGTGTATGGCAGCCACTTGGCACCCTGACCGCGGCGCCATTCCGGGGTGACCTCCCAAACCCAGAGGTCGGTCGGCAGCTCCGGCCGAAGCGAGCGCCAACCGAGCTGCGCGCCGTAACCACCGGCAGCGGCATCGAGTTCGGCGTAGCGCGCGCTGACGTGACCGAGTGCGGCTTCGATCTGCTGCTCGACCATGTCGCGGTGCCGATCGAGCAGGTCGCCCTGCGTGCCGCACTCCTTGCGGGCGGCACCGATGAGCTCGTCCCACCGCTCCCGTTCGGCTTCGACGTCCTCGCGAAAGGTGGCGTCGTGGTCGCCCTGTTCGTCGAGCCAGTCGACGAGCGGCTGGGCGACTGTGTCGAACCTGCGGACCTCGTTGGTGGAAGGCACGTCGTCGTCGAGCCCACGCCGGGCGCGGATGACCCCTGCGATCGCTGAGGTCGGTGCGCCGAACCCGGAATTCGAATCGATGCCGACACGCTCGAGCGCGATGCTGAGCTGTTCGGCGGCCCGCTTCCGGAGCGTGTCCTCCTGGCGGTCGTCGCTCGCGAGCGCGACCCCCGCGGCCTCGTCGGTGTCGGCCCAAGCACTGCGCCACCCATCGGCGTCGAGGCGCGCGATCGAGGCCCTGGTCGTGTCCATCTCGCGTGCAATGCGCTCCACCTCGTCTTGAGCGACCCCGAGATCACCCTCGAGACGGTCTCGGGCCTGCGCTGAGGTGTCGTACTGCACTCGAGCGTCGACCAGCTCCGTGTTTGCCATGCGTCGGTCCGCGTCCGCCTCGGCCAGCGCCCGCCTTCCCGTTGCAAGCTCCCGGGCACGCTCGGACTCCTGCCTGCTCAGGATCTCGAGCTCTGCGGCGGAGCGAAGCCGCTCGGCGGCGTCGATCGCCAGCTCGTGGGCTTGGAACGCTCGTTCGTGCTTCCCAAGCGTCTCGGCCTGCGCGTGTTCGACCTGTTCCAGCTCGGCGCGCGCTCGGTCGATTGCGGCGTCTCGGCCGCACAACTCGTGCTCGAACCCGCCGGCCACGACAACGCCAGCGGCGGCGTCGACGTAGGGCACCTCCGACCGCCCGAGGAGGGTGCGCAGGAACCGGGCGGTTCCGGCAGGTGCCTCAGTCACACCGTCGGGTCGTTGCTCCGTCGAGTCGGGCTCGACGATGACGAGGACCGTGCCGGGCGGAGCGGAGGCGATGGCTCGATCGCGATGCTCGACAGGGATGACGAACGCGCCTCGCCACGGGGCGAGCAGCGGCTCCCACAGGGGACGTGCTGCCTCGTCGAGCACGATGCCGTCGATGAGCGACGTCGCGTTGACCTGCGCCGAGTCGAGCGCGGCGTGCGCTTGGGGGTCGGCCTCGCCGTGTTTCATGATCGCCGCGAGGGTTGACTGCGCGCGATGGACATAGGTCTCGGCAGCACCAAGCGCGCGGATCGCTAGATCGAGCGCGTCCGCTGCGTCGGTCGCTCGAGACTCCGCATCTTCGAGGGTGACCCCGGCTGGGGCGGCGATCGCCTTCGTCGTGAGCGATGTGATCCGCTCCGCCAGCTGGTCGAGTTGGACGCCGCGTCGGACGACGTCCTCGTTTGCAGCCGTGTACCGCTGCTCGGCCTCCTCGTGAGCGCGCTGCGCCGATTCGACCAACCCTTCGAGCGTCGGGGCGTCGGGGAGGTCCGCCAGGCGAGCTGCGATGTCGCGGACAGCGGTACTGGCGGCGTTCTGGCTGGACGACAGGTCGAGGATGTGCGCGTCGAGCCGCTCCTGCTCCGACACGGCGTCGAGGAGCTTGCGGGCGATGCGGAGCCGCCAGAGCCGCTTGCCTTCGGCGATGGCGTCCCGCGCGCTGTCGCGAGCGTCGATCTCCCCGAGGGTGGCCGCCCACTCCCGCTCGCGGCGTTCATGCTCGTCGATGCGGGTGGCGAGCCGCTGCTGCGCGTCGGCGAGCTTCGACCGCAGCTCTCGCTCGCCGTCGATGAGGTGCTCCAGCCCGAGGAGCACGATCAGCTCACTCCCGATGCGTGACGGGCTCAGCCGGGCCTGGAGCTGCATCAGTGAAGTGTCGGTGTCTCGGTTGCCCCGGCTGGTGACGTAGGCAAGGCATCGTCCGGTCCCGCCGTAGAGCTGCTCCACGAAGGAGGTCGGGCCGATCTGGTGTTCGCGGCCAAGTTCGTTCCACATCGTGGCCGCCTGGTCGCGCTCGGCGACGAGGTGGACACCGGGCGCCCACCGGGCGGTGAGCCGGGGCGTGTCGTCGGAGGAGATCCGCACCCAGACGGTCAGCTCGTCGTAGTTCCCGTCGGCCGTGACGTGGGCGAAGACGCCGGCGACATAGCCGACCCGAGCCGGGTCGTAGAGGCCGGCGGCGTCGCCAGAGAGGTCGGGGTCGAAGAGCAGGCCGAGCGCGTCGGCGCCGCCGGTGGTCGCCACCCGCCATTCGGGGTCGCCGAGCAGAAGCGACACTGAGGCCAGGAAGGTCGTCTTGCCACTCCCGTTGGAGTCCCGGTCGGGACCGGTGCCTGACACGGCAACCAGCGCCGAGGGCACGAGCGGCACCGGGTGGTGGGTGAGCCGCCCGAGTTCGATGGTCTGCACGGCAATCAGCTGGCGGCGACCAACGATGCCAGCGGCGGGCGCGCCGAACAGGGTGGGCTCATTCATGCGTGGGCTGCTCCTCGGCGACGGTGGACGGCCCGAGCCAGGTTCGAGCCGGGTGCGGCGGCCACGACCATGTTCTCCCAGATCGTGCGGCTGCGTTCCTCCGTGAGCCGGCGGAACTGCGGACCGGGCAGAAGCTTGGAGCGGAGCCCGGTTCGCAGGACGCCGGCGTCGCGCAGTCGGCGCAGCGAGGCGCGGACGGCCCGTTCGTTGAGGCGACGGTCTCGGTTGGCGGTGAGCGCGCCGACATCGGGTGCAGGGAGGTTGTCGCTGGACCAGTCGGTGGTGTCCGTGGTGCCGCGTGCTGCCGGGATGGCGACGGCGTGAAGTAAGACCAGGCTCAGCACGGCGGCGTCAATCGGTGCCAGGACACCCGCGCCCTCGTCGACCAGCCGGTCGGCGATGGTGTCGTCGTACCCGGAGATCCAACTGTCATCGCCGACTCGGAGGAGCGCGCGCCCGGCTCCCTGCAACGACTGGCCGACGAGGTCGCGAAGGGCGGGATCGGCGAGCGCAGCGAACTGCGCTTGCGGAACCGGCTCCGCCGACTCCTCGACGGCAACGACGGCGTTCAGGACCGCACCGCGGTCTCGCGACGACAGGGTGGCGAGAGTGGCGGTCATGCCAGCGACTGGCTCGGTTCGGGGAGGGCGTCGAGGTTGCGGCGAAACGCTTCGAGATCGGCGTCGGCCCAGCCAGCGGTGAGGGGACCGAGCCGGAGGACGTCGTTGTCGTCGATGTCGAGGATTTGAGCCTGGGAGAGGATGTGGCGAACGGCGCCCACGATGTGTCGGCTGGCGGCGACGTTGATGCGCATGGCGCGCGCCGCGGCCATGACGTCGTCGATCGTGAATGGGCGGCCCGGGTAGGGGTGGCGGTCGCGGTCGTCCCAGGCGAGGCCGACGCACAGCCCGAGAGCGACAAGGGCCGAATCCGGGAGTGTCGTCGGGAACACCTCGAGATCGGCGGCGGATGGCGCTTCGGCGTGGCGGGCGAGGACGACCTGGCGGCCGGCTCGCTGCGGCGCGCGCCCGACGTTGGCAGCGGAACGTTCAAGCGCCACCAGGTCGGCGATGGGCCCGGCGCCGAGGGCGCGCAGGCGGGCGAGCTCGATGGCACTCATCGGGGCGCGCGCTCCTCGCTCTCGGCGGCGGGTTGGACGATCGTCGGTCTCTCCACGGTGAGGCGAGCGTCGGACGTCCAGCTGGTGTGGGCGTCGGTGTCGACGACCAGGGTGTCGGCTAAGTGCAGGCGGTAGACCGAGTGCTCGTCGACGTCGAGGCTGGCGAGCTCGACGACCACCTGGAGCGCCGCGGGCCACGGCGTGGCACGGAGGTGCGCCGACAACTCGATCGAAGCCTCGCCCTGCAGGAGCAGCTCGGCGGTGTGCTGGCGTTGTCGCCGGATGACGTCGATCCGCTCGTCGAGACCGTCGAGCGGATCGATCGCCGGGTCGCCCGCCAAGGAGCCGACGGGGGGCCGCCGCGGTTGGCGATGATTCGGGCGGTACGCCCGCAGCGCTGCGACGACGTCGGCGGGCGACACCTGCGGCCGAGGCGGGTCCCACACGACACCGGCGAACACCGCGGCAAGTGCCTCGACCGTGCCGGTGGTGGCGAGCCGGGCGTAGTCGGCCGGGTCGAGCAGCGAGAAGTCGCGGGTCGACGCACCCTCGTCGACGATCCGTTCGAGAAGCCGCTGGGTCGCCACCAGGTACGACTGGGCAGCGGTGAGCAACGCCGTGGCTGCGACCCGCAGAGTGGGATGGTGCTTGGTGACGACGTCGACGACCCGCTCCACCTGGGCGAGCATCCGGTCGCCGTCGTGCTGGGCGCGCTCCGCCACCAGCTCGGCGAGAGTGGCCGTGTCGGTGAGACGGTTGACAGCGGCGGTCCACATCTCGACGTAGCCGCGCTGTTCGACAAGGGCGTCGGCGACCTTGCCCGCGTCGTGCCGACCATCCTCGATCGCGTCAGCCGTGGCGCCGAGGAGCTGGAGCAGTTCCTCGATGCCTCCGTCGGTCAGCCCCTTCCGGAAGAAGAGGCTGCCTGCGACGGCGTCGGTGCTGACCACGTAGCGCTGCTGGTGGACCTTGTCCCGATAGGGCAGGAGCATCGCCAACTCGACGAAGGTGTCGATCCGCTGTTCGAGCTCAGCCCGGTCGAGGTCGTCGAGGCGCAGCGCGCGCTCGATGATCTGAGCGCGGGCGAGTCCCTGTTCGATGTCGCCCTGGCCGAACGCGCCGATGACGGCCTCGGCGTAACGCAGCATCGACGGGTCGTCGACGACGGCGCCGCCGTGCGACGCGACGGGAGCAGCCATGGCACCGAGCCGGCGCGCCGCGCCGCTGCGCCGATGGCGCTTCCCGACGAAGTCGAACTGTTCGTCCTCCACGGCCGTGACCCTACGCAGGGAGTGTGACATGCCCGACGAATTCCGCTCGCCGGGATCTCCCGGGGCAGGATGAGGAGGGCCGAGCCCGCCTCTACGACAGCGCGCCGAGGGCGGCCTCGACCTCGTGGCGCAACCGCTCGTCACAGGTCGCCCACCTTCGTTCGTCGTCCTCGAGGTCGGCGAGGAACCCGAAGCGGTGGCGCACACACGCCTCCCATGCCACGAGGTCCACGGGACGGGTCAGCACCCCGATCGAATCGGCCTCGAAGTCGCGCTCCCGGCGCTCGTGGAGAACGTCGGCGGGGTCGAGGGGCCGGACGCCGCGTCCGTCATCCACGACATCACCCCACACCTTCAGCACCCAGAGCCGACGGACGAGGGCCTCGTCGATGGCTCGACCGGCGAAGTGGTTGAGGTCGTACAGGTCTCGGCCCAGCGAGATCCGTCGATAGCGGGCCAGCTTCTCTGCGCACGCCTCAGCCTCGGCGACCACGGGCAGCACCGGGAGCTCGAATCCGTAGCTCTTGTGGATCGGAAGCGGCACGAACCCGAGTGGATCCGAAGGCAGGGCGAGCGGCCGACGGGCGAACTCGACGCTCGCTGCGATGTTGGGCGCGCCAAGGTCAGCGTGGCTGACCCGGAGATGCCAGTGCCGGCCGTCTCCACGATCGGAGTCGAGGTGGTACTCGAAGCCGCCGACCCGCGCACCGTCGATGATGCCGCAGGTCTCGAGCACGGTGTTCTCGTCGGGAGCCGCGAAGTCCAGGTCGGTGGAGAATCGGCCGTCGTTGCCCAGGCGGCACTTGCGCAGGCTGGTGCCGCCCTTGAACACCAGATGCCCTCCATCAAAGCAAGCGGCCTCGGCCAGCAGGAACAGCAGGTGGTCCTGGGCGACGTCGAGCAGCGCGGCGTCGTACGCGTCGGCGCGTCCGAGGGCGTGTCGAGAGACGAGCGCTTGCGTGAGTCCGGCCATCGGCTACGCCTTGCCCACGAGGCCCTGCAGCGGAGCGATCAGCCGATCGACGACGTAGTACTGAGGCACCCAGAGCGCTGGGGCGTCGTCACCACCACGATGCAGAGCCGGGTGTTCGAAGTGGACCTTAGGCATCGGCCCGCGTGCTGGTCGCCGATCGAACAGCTGGATGCCCCGCGGTGGATGGCCGGCGGCGTGGAGCAGGTAGGCGGCCCGCTGCCAGGTCGATGCCGACTGGCCGACCAGCAGGGTGGCCAGTCGATCGTCGTCGCAGTCGGCCGTCAGCTGTTCGAGGTGGGCAACGAGGTCCGCCCAGGGGCGGAACGACGCTGGGCGCGCGGCCAGCTGGACGATGAGGGCCTCAGGTCCGAAGGCCGGTAGTCCGCCGGCCCACGCGACGAGGTCTAGCTTGCGCCGCACCAGCAGGGCGGTGCTCGGACCCAGCTCCTTGGCTGCGGCCCTCGGCCACTTGATCCGCACTACCGATACGTGCTGGCGCAGCCCGTCGGGCAGCCGGCGCTCCCTTGGAAGCCAGACCGGGATCCGGCCGTCGGGGGCTCGGTCGAGGTAGCCGAGATGCCACGCTGCCGCGGCGCCCGCGAGCATGAGCTCCGCATCGGGGTCGCGAGCCCGCCAGGCGCGAATCGCAAGGTAGGGATCGGCCACGGCGTCCTGGCCGGGTGGGATGAATGCCCAGGTTCCCTGGATCGGCAGGCCCACGAGCCATCCAAGGCGGCGGAGCTCATCAACGGTGGTGTCGACATCCCGGTCGCTGCCGACCTCCGCCAAGCGATCGCCGAGGTCCTCGCGCGTGACGACGGCCGGAAGATCTCGCGACAGTCCCGCAACCAAGCCGGAGGCCCAGGTCGGAACGCGGCGGTCCATCCCCGCCGAGCTCGTCGCCTGCCAACCCGTGGTTGAGTTCACAGCGGATACTCTACCCCCACAGTGCTGATTCCGCATCTATCCCAACCATTTAGTTAGAGACTGTGCGGATTTCGGTTGCTGGGAGCCGGCTTTCCGCATCGCTTACAACCAACTCAACACCGGCCATGCGGGGGTTCGGGTCAGCCACCGGGTTGCAGTCATCGGTGCCACCGATGCATAAGCCGTAGTGGAGTCATAAGCACAGCGCTTATACTTGGCATTGTGCTTATCGAAGCGATGCGCTGGCTCCGCGATGCCGGCGTCACGATTGAGCGGTTGGCCTCACAGCCGTCCGACCACGGTGGCGTCGTCGGACCTGACGCGATCCTCCTCATTGCCGCTGGCGACGCGGAGGTGAGGTTCGCTGTCGAGGAGAAGCGGCGGGCGCCATACCCCAACGAGATTCCACGGCTCAGCGGACATCGAGAGGCGTTGAGCCAATCCGGCCAACCGCTGCTCGTCGTGCCCTTCGTGAGCGAGGCACTCGGACCTGTGCTCGGTGAGGCCGGTTGGTCGTGGGCTGATGAGTGCGGCAACTTCGACCTGCGCGCGCCCGGCCTGGTGCTTCGGCAACGACACACGACGACGACGCCGAGGCCCAAGCGGAAGAGCCTCCCCCAGGGCTCGGGCGGCCTTGCGATCATTCGCGCTCTGATCCGCTTCGGAGCAGGCGAGGAACAGGAAGCTGGCGCGACCGCCCTCGCTGCGCAAGCGAAGGTCTCTCAGCCCCGCGCCTCACAGGTGCTTCGCCAGCTGCACGAGCTGAAGCTCATCGACAACTCGGGACGCGGTCGGTTGCGGCCCAATCGCGAGGCGCTCCTCGATCGCTTCCTCGCGGAGTACCGGGGCCCCGGAGGCTCGGAGCAGTACCTCTACAGCCTGGACCCGCCCACTGACCTCGCTGTGCGCGCTACGAGCACCCGCACAGGCTCTCCTGCACGTCAGATCGTCGTTTCGGCCGACGTCGGACCAGATCTCATCCTGGCCTGGCGCCGTCCGACCACCGTCGTCCTTTACACCACGCACGAGATCGACCCCGACGACCTCGGGCTCGTCGAGGCCCAGGGCAGTCACGACGCCAATGTCATCGTGCGGATCCCGGAGGACCGGTCGGTGTTCCCGGTTCCGGAGCTGGTGGCCGACGTACGGGGGGTGGGGGTCCCGTTGGCCGATCCGTCACAGATGATCTGGGACCTGCAGGATCTTGGGGGTGCCGACCGACTCGAGGCTGCTGGCATGCTGCACGAATGGCTGCTGACGCGCCCCTGAGCCAACTCGTGCTCGCAGCGACATCGGTCGCCGACGATCTCGGGTACGTCGCGCTCGCCGACCTCTCGACCGTGCTCCACACGGAGGGACTGAGGGACCATCGCGTCATCGGCGGCCACATGGTGACGGCGCTCGTCGCGCGATGGCGCCTCGGGGCCGAGCTCTACCGCGAGACGGGCGACACGGACCTCGGTGTCCCGCCCATCGTCGTGCGCGACCACCGCCTCATCGAGCGCATGATGGAGCTCGACTACGTGAAGGTCAAAGGCAATCGCTTCGCCAGAACGATGACGGACGTACCCGTCACGATCGCCGGCGACCGGGAGACCCCACGGCAGGCCATCATCGACGTCCTCGTTCCCGCTTACACGAGCAGGCCTCGCCAGAACCGCAGAATCAGCGAACACCTCGTGACGACCGAGGTCCCCGGACTGGCGACGGCGCTGAACCGCGCGCCGGTCGTCATGGCGCTCGAGCTCCGCCGGCTCAACGGCGAGGAGCTCGACGCTGAGCTGTCCTTTCCCAACGAGGTCGCGGCCCTCGTGCTGAAGAGCCTCGCCACGCGGGTTCGTTCGAAGGCGACCGACATCGTGGACCTGTGGCGATGTCTGGAGGTCGGCTACGCCGCTGGCGTCAGCCACAAGGAGTTCGCTGACGGAGAGCCCGCTGAAGCGATGACGATCATCCGCGCCCTGTTCGACGAGCGCGACGGTGCCGGGATGACGGCACTGGTCGCCGAACAGCGCCTGTCCGACCGCTCAGGCGACGAGCGCTTCACGAGGGTGCGCGCGCTGATGGCTCGCGTGCTCGGAACGGCCTGACGGCGCTTCGAGGCGCGGCCCATGGTCGCGGACACCGTGCGTCGCATTGCCCGTCCAACTGTCCGTCTCGGCAACCGAAATCGTTGGTTTGGACCGAACTCGCTGTGCGAGCGCAACGCTCTGACGTGCTCCCCTGCGCTCGTTGCGCTGAACAACACACGCCCAAAGCGATTCCTAAACCGTGCGTCGGGTGTTCGAATCACCCCGGGGGCGCTCCGAACACCCGCTCACGGGCTACGTCGTGACGTTCACGAGCGTCTGGCCGAGCTCGTCGGTGAGGTCGCTGTAGACGACGGCACCGAGGTACTTCGAGGCCAGCGCCAGCCCGGTCCACGCCACGTCGATCGTGCCTTGCTGCCCGACCGTCGCCGCCGTCGGGGCGGTGACGGTCATGTTCCCGGCCGCGGTGTTGCCGAGCATCCACGTGAAGAGGTCGTAGACGGCTTCGGGGCCGTCGGTCTCCCAGCCGTGGACCACCAAGGTGTAGGTGCCGGCACTGGGGAACTCGGCGTCGACCTGCTCGGCTGAGGTCACCGACCCACTGCCGTCGAGGAACACGAGGTTGTCCGGGTCGTCGAAACTGCCCTGGAACAGGTACAGGTCGAGGTCGTCGGCGCCGTCGGTGTTCTCGTCGAACAGCGACGCCCGGTAGTGGCGGGTGCCGGCGGGGACCTCGAACTCGATGACGTCGATGCCGACCCCGGTGCCGAGGGCGACGTTGATGTCGTCGGCCGGGTCGTCGACCACGGTGCGACCAGCCGACACGTCGGCCGGCACGAGCCCGCGCGGGGTCGCGCTGAACGGACCGGTGTAGCCGAAGGTCACCTCGTAGGTCTCGGAGCCCGAGACGCCCTCGCCGGTGATCTCCACCGGGGCCGACAGCGGCACCGGGCGGACGGCGATCGGGCTGCGCACGCTGTGACCGGCGCCGTCCGACCACGTCAGGGAGCCGAACCGCCACTCGTCACCGGCGGTGTCGGCGACCGTGAAGGTGACGGTGTAGCTCCGCACCGCGTCGGGGGTGCCTGCGGCGGTGAACGTGAGCGTCGGAGGAGTCACGACCGCGGTGACACCGGGCGGCGCCTCGACGGCGACGGTGTAGGTGCCGGCCGGGCCGACGTTCGTCAGCTCCCTGGTGACCGTCTGGACGCCGGCCAGCTGGCCGATGCCGATCGTCGGCTGGTTCAGGTCGCTGGGATCGACCGCCCGGGCGGGCGGGCAGTTGATCTCGCCGGAACCGCAGAGGAAGTCGACGTAGTCGGCGAAGTCGGCGTCGTAGACGAGCCCGGGGTCGTTGGCCGGGAACGGCTGGATGTGACCGCCGCCGAAGTCGAACGGGTCAGCCGCGGTGACGAAGTCCTGCTTGTCCACGTCCTGGTGGGCGGTGGTGACCAGCGCGGAGCTGATCATCGCCGGGGACCAGTCCGGGTGCGTCCCGCTGAGCAGGGCGCCGACGCCGGCCACGTGCGGGCTCGACATCGACGTGCCCTGGATGGCCTGGAACAGCTGGCCCGGCGCGCCGAGCCACGGGTTGGGCGCCGCCCCGGCGAGGATCTCGACGCCGGGGGCGGTGACGTCGGGCTTGATGATGTCCGGCGCCGCTCCGTTCGGGCCCCGCGACGAGAACACGGCCATGTCGGGGGCGTCCGGGTTCACGGCGCTGGTACCGGCCGTGATGGTCGCGGTGGCGGCGGCGCCCTGCGCCTCGATGTAGTCGAGGATGATCCCGGCCGCCGGCGCCAGCACCGTCGATGTCGGCAGGACGTGGTTGTCGGTCGGGGTGACGTTCACCTGGGGCGGGTCGAACAGGATCATGCCGACGCCGCCGGCGGCGCGGACAGCGGCGCCGTGGTTGACGCGGGCGATGCCGGTGACCCGCTGGCAGAACACGATGGCCCCGGCCACCTCGGCCGGGTCCAGCCCGTCGGGGCACTCGGCGCCAGCGTTCACGAGACGGGCCGGGCCGACGCCCGGGGTGACGCTTCCACCGGTGACGGAGACGGCCCCGTCACCGAGGACGACCTCGTTGTCGAAGGTGCGGCTGTGGGTGCTGGCCCCGACTGCGGTGACCCACGGGGCCGACGCCGGCGAGCCGACGGTGGATGCGCCCGGACCGGCGTTGCCGGCCGAGGTGGCGACGAAGACGCCGGCGCGGCGGGCGAAGAGGAAGGCGATGGCGTCGGGCGACACCACCGACGGCGTGTTCGAGCCGATGGAGTAGTTGATGACGTCGACGCCGTCGGCGACGGCGGTGTCGATGGCCATCACGAGGTCGCTCACGACGCAACCGGCCTCGCCGAAGCAGCCCTTGTACGCCGCGATGCGGGCCCGGGGCGCCATGCCGGAGATGGTGTCGACGCCGAGGTCGCGCCCGAAGATGCTCGGGTCGACGCCGCGGTTGCCGCCGGCGGTGGAGGCGGTGTGGGTGCCGTGCCCGTCGCGGTCGCGGGCGGAGGCGTAGTCGGCCGGGTCGACACCGGAGCGGCGGAGGCCCTCGATGAAGTAGCGGGCCCCGATGAGCTTGTTGTTGCAGGTCTGGCGGGAGAACTGCTCGCCGGCCTGGCAGATGCCGTTCCAGTGGGCGGGCGGGGGGCCGTAGGCCCGCAGGCGGTTGCCGGCCGAACCCTGCCGGTGGGCGAAGTCGGACTGGTCCGAGAAGCTGGGGTGCTCGGGCCAGATGCCGGTGTCGATGACGCCGATGATGACGTCCTCACCGACGCCGGCCGTGTCCCAGAAGCCTCCGGGCGTGGAGAGCCCCAGATCCGACGGGGTGTTGTCGGTCATCGGGTGGCGCTCGGCGTCGACGCTGACCGCCACGACCTCGGGGTTCTGGGCGAGCCGGGCGGCTTGCGCCGGCGTCAGCTCGGCGGCGAAGCCGTTGAACGAGAAGTTGTAGTCGTAGAACTTGGCGTCCGCGGGGGCGCCGGCGGCGGCCAGCGCAGCAGCATGGGCGCGGTCGAGGTGAGCGCGGTAGCGGCGCACGTTGGCGCTGTTCGGGTTGGCGTGTCGCCCCGGGGCGGGGGCCGTCGCGGCCAGCCCGGGCTCACCGCCCTCGTAGGCGATGACCGGTTCGTCGGCCATCTGCACGACGTAGACCTGCGCGGCGCCGTCCTTGGCGTCGACGACCTGTCCTCGTCCCGGTGGCGGTGCGCTCCCTGCCGGTGCGCTCTGCGCGCCGACGAGAACAGCGACGACCGTGAACGCGGTGAGCAACATGCGACCGCCGAGCACGGTCCGACGTGGCTGGACCATTCGTGCCTCCCTTGGCCTCGCGCCGCCAGTCAGACGTCCGGCGTCCGGATGCGAGAGCAGCATCCTCGCGCGGTGCTGCGCGGGTTCGCTCGGAAACCATGCCCCGCGGTGAGCGATTCGCGTGCGGGTCTGGCCACGACGCGCCGGTTCGCCGAGCGCGATCCCCATTGTTCGGGCAGGCCGCGTCACGCCGGAACGGGCCCCGACTGCCGAAAGGGGACACGGTGGCCAGGACCGGACATTGTCCGGTTGTGGACTTGGCGCGCGGGTTCGGAACGTCGATGATCCCGCACCGGCGAGGACTGAGTGGGCCTCGTCGGGCCCGTCGTCGCCGAGGAGGCGCAATGTCCCGACCCGTACGCGGCCGCATCTTCGGCCGTCCGTTGCTCGCTCTGGCGATCGCCGTCCCGTCGGCGGTCGCGCTGGGGCTCGTGCCCGGGCCGGCCGACGCCGACACGCCGCCGGAGGTCGTCGTCGATGCGCCGGCGGCGGCGGTCGTCGAGGGGTTCATCGTGCACCTCGAGCCCAGCGGCGCCAGCGACGCGACCGTCGAGGCGGAGACCGAGGCCGCCATCGCCGACGCGACGACCGAGGACGTCGAGGCCGACGTCGAGTCGCACACGGCGACCGGCGCGGCGGTCGTCTCGCTGTCCGAGGCCCTGTCGGGCGAGGAAGCCAACGCAGCGATGGACGAACTGCTCACCGACCCTCGCGTGGCCGCCGTCGAGCCCGACCTCACGCTCCAGGCGAACTTCACCCCGAACGACACCCGGTACGCCGAGCAGTGGGACCTGTTCGAGACCACCGGCGGCATCCGGCTCCCGGCCGCCATCGACGGCGCCGCCGCCGACGGCGCCGGAGCGGTCGTGGCCGTCATCGACACGGGCCTCGTCAGCCATCCCGATCTCGCCGGCCAGACCGTGGCCGGGTACGACTTCATCACCTCGGCCACCACCGCCAACGACGGCGGCGGGCGGGACAGCGATCCGAGCGACCCCGGCGACTGGAACACCTCCGGGCAGTGCGGCCTCCTGAGCCCCGCCCGCAACTCGTCGTGGCACGGCACGCACGTCGCCGGCACCATCGCCGCCGCCACCGGCAACGGCGCCGGCGTCGTGGGCATCGCCCCGAACGCCGACGTCCAGCCGGTGCGGGTCCTCGGGCGCTGCGGCGGGTCGACGGCCGACATCGCCGACGCCGTCATCTGGGCCTCGGGCGGGGCGGTCAGCGGTGCGCCGGTGAACCAGACGCCGGCCGACGTGATCAACCTCAGCCTGGGCGGCTCGGGCTCGTGCGGCATCTCGATGCAGAACGCCATCAACGGCGCCCGCTCGCGCGGCACCGTCGTGGTCGTCGCCGCCGGCAACTCGAACGCCAACGCGGACAATTCCACGCCGGCCAACTGCGCCGGCGTCGTCACCGTGGCCGCCACCACCCGCCAGGGAGCCCGTGCCCCGTACTCGAACTACGGCACCAGCGTGGAGATCGCGGCGCCGGGTGGCGACACGGCCAGCGGCACCGCCAACGGCATCCTGTCGACGCTCAACTCGGGCACGCAGGGCCCGGGCACGCCGACCTACGCCTTCTACCAGGGCACGTCGATGGCGACGCCCCACGTCGCCGGCGTCGCCGCCCTCCTGCGGGGCGAGCGGCCGAACGCCACCGTGAGCGAGATCGAGACGGCGATGATCTCCACGGCCCGTGCCTTCCCTGGCACCTGCAGCCAGTGCGGCTCCGGCATCCTCGACGCCAACGCGGCGCTCGTCGCCCTCACCGGTGGCCCCGGCCCGACCACGACCGCGCCGCCCACGACCGCACCGCCCACCACAGCGCCGCCCACGACCGCACCGCCCACCACGGCGCCGCCGACGACGCAGCCGCCGGCCGGGCAGACCTTCACCAACGGCACCGACTACTTCATCGCCGACAAGAGCACGGTCAACAGCCCGATCACGTCGACCCGGGCGGGCACGGCCCCGTCGAACCTGCGGGTCGCGGTCGACATCGCCCACACCTACAAGGGCGATCTGCGGGTCGAGCTCATCGCCCCCGACGGCACCGTGTACCTGCTGCACAACCGCACCGGCGGCAGCGCCGACAACATCATCACCACGTATACGGTGAACGCGTCGGGTCGCCCCGCCGGTGGCACGTGGACCCTGCGGGTCAGGGACATGGCCAACTCCGACACGGGCACGCTCCGGGCCTGGTCGATCACCTTCCCCTGAGGCGATGTCGCCGCGCCGGCGTCGAGCCTTCACCCGTTCCGGGCCGGTTGTACGGTTCGGCGGGTGGGGGCCCTCGGGGTGCTCGGCTTGACCGAGGCCGATGAACGTCTGCTCGAGGAGCTCGTCGGTCGCCCAGATCGCGGGCTCGACGAGCTCGCGGCTGCGGTCGGGCTGGCCGCCGGCGCGCTCCGCACCCGTCTCGACGCGCTGATCCATCTCGGCCTCGTGCGCCAGACCGGCGCCCGACCCGCCCGTTACGCAGCGCTGCCCCCCGGCCCCGTGGTCGAGGCCATGGCGCGGGTCGCCGAGGAGGCGCTGGCGCGAGCGCGGGTCCACGCCGC
>JACDCH010000601.1 GCA_013694495.1 Acidimicrobiia bacterium
GGGCGGAGCCCCCAGGTATCGGCCGCAGGGCGACGAAGTCGGCCGAGGACCGCAACGACCGAGCGCAGCGAGGACGACAAACTCGCCGGAACGGAGCGAAGCGAGTGACGGCGAGGAATCAGCTCAGGCGCCGGCGGCGAGGATGTCGGCCCGCAGCCGGGCCGGGTCGTAGACCGCGCTGGGGCCGCCCGACCACGGGCTCATCACGACGAGGGTCGTGCCCTCGATCGTCGTCCGCGACATCGGCCCGTCCTCGAGGCGCACGTGCGTCACGTCCTTGGTCATCGCCGCGTCGGCCGCCTGGTCCGCCTGGATCGACTGCAGCGCGGTGCCGACCGCCGAGGCCAGCGTCGCCAGCCCGGTGCGGCCCCGCACGTCGAGCCCCGCCGCCGCCGACCGGTCGTACTCGAAGCCCGACGCTTGCATCAGCTGCTCGAGCTCGAGGGCGCCCAGCGCCGCCGGCGTGACCGCGTCCGTCACCCGGGCGCTCATCGGGACCGGCAGCGCCTCTGCCGGCCGGGGCAGCTCGAGCTCGTCGCCGAAGGCGTGGGCGTCGCGCACGGTCACGGCCACGACGGCCTCGTGGAGGACGAACGAGGCCGTGGCGTCGTGGTCGATGAGCACGGTCACCGCGTCGTCGCAGGCGAGCACCGAGCCCCGCGCCTCGGAGCCGGGGCCGAACGTGATCATCACGTAGGCCGGTGAGCCCACGAGCCGCCGGAGCACGGCGATCGGGTCCAAGACGGGTTCGGGCGCGGCCATGGCCGAGGAACGTACTGCCGGGCGGTCAGCCGGGGCGCCGTCCCGCCCGCACCGCATCGCGGTGCTCGCGCCGCCACACCAGCCGGAGCCCGGACCAGACGTCGTCGATCGCGCAGACCTTGTTGTCGACCAGCCCGAGTGGGAGCCACACCTCGCGCAGCGTGTCCTCGGTGATGTCGGTCGGCACCTTCGACGCCCGCTTCGGCCAGGCGATCCACAGGCCCCCGTCGACGTCGAGCGCGTCGAGCAGCGCCGGGACCCGTGCCTCGAGGTCGGCCCGCTCGGTGTGGAAGCTCAGGATCACGTCGCACGGGTCCTTCGTGGCCCCGGTGACGACGCGCGCGTCGTCGGGCAACGGTTCCAGCGCGGCGGGGTCGAACGTCCGCGGCGCGCACAGCAGCGCAACCCGCGAGCCGTCCTTGATGCCCAGCTTCTTCGCCAGCGGCGTCGCCGAGTAGCCCGCCATGACCGGTCTCAGGAGTGCGCGATGGCCTTGAGGATGTCGAGCTTGGCAGCGCGCCGCGCTGGCAGCAGCGAGGCGAGCACCCCGAGCAGCGCCGCCACCACCACGATGAAGGCGAGCGTGCCGACCGGCACCACGAACGTTCCGAGGCCGAAGCCGCCCAGCGCGGTGATGAGCGCCCAGCTCACGATCAACCCGATGCCCAGCCCGACCAGGGTGCCCAGCACCGCGATGATGGCCGCCTCCCACCGCATCGACGAGCGCACCTGGGCCCGGTTGGCGCCCACCGCCCTCGTCAGCCCGATCTCGCGGGTGCGCTCGTAGATCGACAGCGACAGCGTGTTGGCGATGCCGATCAGGGCGATGATCACCGACAGGGCGAGCATCACGTAGATGAACGTCACGAAGCTGGTGACCTGACTCGTCGCCAGGTTGGCGAAGCCCTCGCGGTCGACGACGTCGACGATCGGGACCTCGCGCGCCGCCTCGTCGACCGCGGCCAGCACGGTCGGGATGTCGGCGCCGTCGGCGACGCCGATGAACAGCGCGAAGTCGAGCGCCTCGGTGATCAGCTCCAGGAAGTCGTGATCGGTGATGGTCACCGGGAACAGGATCACGGGGTCGTCGTGGATGGCCTGGACCATGACCTCGGCCTGCCGACCGCCGGCGGCGGTGAGCTGGAGCACGTCGCCGATGCTCAGGCCGTGCGTGTCGGCCGTGCTCTGGTCGACCGCGGCGCCGCCGTCGGTGAGGTCGGTGATGGCGCCCTCCGCCATCTGCGGGTTGAGCACGTCGAGGATGTTCGTCGGCTCGCTCGACCCGATGAAGCCCGGCGACTCGACCGAACCGTCGGGATAGGTGATCTCGGCCTGGGCGAAGCCCTGCGGCGAGATGGTCTCGACGCCGTCGACCGCCGCGATCTCCTCGCGCAGCGCGGGGCTGAACCCGGTCGGCGGACCGAAGCCGCCGAACGGGGCCATGACCACGACGTCAGCGGTGACGTCGTCGTCGACCCGGCCGCCGATCGACTCCTTGGCCGACGCGGCCAGCACGGTGATGAAGCCGACGAGGGCGACCGCGATCATCAGCGCCGAAGCGGTGGCCGACGTGCGCTTCGGCGTGCGAGCCGCGTTCTCGGTGGCGATGCGGCCGGTCACACCGCGGAACCGGGGCAGGAGCCCGCCGAGCACCCGCACCGACGGGCCGGCCAGCGTCGGGCCGAGCACGATGGCAGCGACCAGTACGAGCGCCGCGCCCATGCCGACGGAGGGGAGCGGGTCGTCCTCCTGCGCCGCGGTCCACGCCTGCGAGAGCTGGAAGGCGGCGAACGCGGCCAGCACGAGGCCGATCACGAGGCGGGCCTTGGACGCCCCCGATCGGTCGACCGCGACGTCGCGCATGGCCGCCAGGGGACTCACCTTCGTCGCCCGGCGCGCGGGCAGGAGCGCGGCGAGCATCGTGATGACGGTGCCGGTGATCATGGCCGTGAGCACCGTGGCCGGCCGCACGACCACGCCGGTGGTGGGCAAGTCGGCGCCGCTGCTCGAGAAGGCGGCGATGACGCCGTTCGCCAGCGCGATGCCGAACGCCACACCGAGAGCAGATGCGACGAGGGCGATCACGATGGCCTCGAGCAGCACCGACCGCAGCACCTGGCCCTTGCTGGCACCGACGGCGCGCAGCAGGGCGAGCTCCTGCGTGCGCTGGGCCACGAGGATCTGGAAGGTGTTGTAGATGATGAACGCGCCGACCAGCAGGGCGATGACGGCGAACACGAGGAGCAGCTGGGTGAAGAAGCTGAAGCCCTCCTTGATCGAGTCGGAGGTCTGCTGGCCGTAGGCCGCGCCGGTGAGCACCTCGGCCGGCGGCTGGAGCACGGCGTCGATGCGCGCCGTGAGGTCCTCGGGCGAGACGCCCTCCGCGGCCCGCACGAAGACGTCGTTCACCCTTTCCGCGTTGCCGCTGAGGCGCTGGGCCTCGGCCAGCGTGAAGTCGGCCGACACCGCACCGCCCGAGCTCTCGGCGGTGCCGAACAGGAACGTTCCGACCAGCTCATACTCCTGGATGCCCTGCTGCGTGTACACCTGCACGGGGTCGCCGATCGACACGCCGGCATCGTCGGCCGCGGCCACGTTGAGAGCGATCTCGTCGTCGGCCGCCGGCGGCCGGCTGCCCTCGGTGAGGTCGTAGGCGTTCAGCTCGTCGTCCTCGATCCACGACTCCACGAGCGTCGGCGGGCCCTGGGTCGTGCCGATGGCGTCGCCCTCGGTATCGAGCACGCGGGTGCTGTACGTGGCGAGGAGCACGAACGGGTTCGCCGCGGCCACGCCGTCGACGCCCTGCACGACCTCGACGACGCCCGGGTCGAGCGTGTTGCGCACGTCGCCGCCGAACGCGTCGCTGAACAGGACCTCGCCCTCCACGACGCTGTCGACGTCCTCGGTGCCGGTGGCGAACAGGTCGTCGAAGACCTGCCCGAGCGTGTCGCTGAAGACGAGGATGCCGCTCATGAAGCCGACGCCGAGCACGACGGCGGAGACCGTGGAGATGAGGCGGCGCTTGTGGGACCAGAGTGAGCGGAGGGTGAGCTTGCGCATGCGGGTCAGCCGAAGGCCTTGATGCGGTCGAGCACCTTCTGGGCGGTCGGCTCCTGCATGTCGTCGACGATGCGGCCGTCGGCGAGGAAGATGACGTGGTCGGCGTACGCCGCCGCGGTCGGGTCGTGGGTGACCATCACGATCGTCTGCTGGAGGTCGTCGACCGCCCGGCGCATGAAGCCGAGGATCTCGGAGCCGGACTTCGAGTCGAGGTTGCCGGTGGGTTCGTCGGCGAAGATGATCGCCGGCCGGCTCGCCAGCGCGCGGGCCACCGCCACCCGCTGCTGCTGACCGCCAGACAGCTCCGACGGGCGGTGCTTGAGCCGGTCGTGCAGGCCCACGGTGCGCACCACCTCGTCGAGCCAGACCTGGTCGACCTTGCCGCCGGCGAGGTCGATGGGGAGCGTGATGTTCTCGGCTGCGGACAGGGTCGGCAGCAGGTTGAACGACTGGAAGACGAAGCCGACGCGGTTGCGCCGCAGCTCGGTGAGCTCCTTGTCCTTGAGGGTCCCGAGCTCGACGCCGTCGATGAAGACCTGGCCGCCGGTGAGGGTGTCGAGCCCGGCGACGCAGTGCATCAGCGTCGACTTGCCGGAGCCCGAGGGGCCCATGATCGCGGTGTAGCGACCGGTGGCGAAGTCGACGCTGACGTCGTCGAGCGCCACGACGGCCGTCTCTCCTTCGCCGTACACCTTCCGGGCCTTCACGGCGCGGGCGACAGCTGTGGCGGGGAGTGCGTCGGGTGCGGTGCCGGACATGGTGCCGACCCTACGGAACGTAGCCGTCGGCTGTCGTCACGATTGGGGGCAGATCGTTCGGTCGAGCGGGGCAACCCATCTGGGGGAAGTGGAAGGGCACCCGTAGACTCCGCCCGATGTCGGACGGGACCTCGCTGGTGACGGGGGTCACATGCCGGTCGTGCGGAGCGGTCGGCGTCGCCGGCGCGCGGTTCTGCGCCACCTGCGGGCAGCCCCTCACGCAACGAGCCGACGAGCGTCGCGTCGTGACCGTCCTCTTCGCCGACCTCGTCGGTTTCACCGCGTTGGCCGAGCGCCGCGACCCCGAGCAGGTCAAGAACCTCGTCGACCGGTGCTTCGAGCGGCTGGCGGCCGACGTCGCCGACTTCGGCGGCCGGGTCGACAAGTTCGTGGGCGACGCCGTCCTCGCGCTGTTCGGCGCGCCGCTCGCCCACGAGGACGATGCCGAGCGCGCCGTGCGCTGCGCCCTCCGGATGCAACGCACGCTGAGCGACTGGCGGGAGGGCACCGGCGCCGACGAGCTGCAGCTCCGGGTCGGCATCAACACCGGCGAGGTGCTGGTCGGCGCGCTGCGGGCCGGCGGCGACTGGACCGCCATGGGCGACGTCGTCAACACGGCCAGCCGCCTGCAGACCATGGCCGAGCCGGGCACGGTGGTCGTCGGGCCCGACACGCACGCGGCGACGCTCGACGCGGTGCGCTACACCCCGCTGGGCGAGCTGCGCACGAAGGGCCGCGAAGGGCTCGTCGAGGCGTGGGTGGCGGTCGAGCCGATCGCCCTTCCCGGGCACCGCACGCGCCGGGCCGACGTCCCCATCGTCGGCCGCGACCTCGAGTTGGGCCTGATAGGCAGCGTCATCGAGGCCGCGGTCAAGCGCCGCCGGGCGGCCACCGTGGTCGTCGTGGCCGAGGCCGGCATGGGCAAGTCCCGCCTCGTCGAAGCGGCGGCGGAGCGGGCGGCGTGCGAGCACGGCATGGCTGTGTGGGAGGGCCGCTGCGTCCCCTACGGCGAGGCCAACGTGTGGTGGCCCGTGGCCGAAGCGGTGCGCCAAGGCTGCGGCATCACGACCGAAGACCCGCTGGCCACCGCCGAGCGCCTCGCCGTCGTCGCCGTCACGGCGGCCCTCGAGATGCCGGACCGCGCCCCCGAGGTGAAGCGCATCGTCACCGGCCTGCTCTACCTGATGGGCTACGAGGTCTCGCTGCGCGACATCGATCCGCTGCGCGCCCGCGAAGAGGCGATGCGCTCGGTGCTCGGGTTCGTCGAAGCGCTGACCCACACGCGGCCGGTCGTGCTGGTGGTGTCCGACCTGCACTGGGCCGACGACCTCGTCCTCGAGACCATCGCGGCGCTGCTCGACCGGCTGCGCGGCGCTCCCTTCGTCGTCGTCGCCAGCGCACGCCTCGAGCTGCAGGAC
>JACDCH010000602.1 GCA_013694495.1 Acidimicrobiia bacterium
ACCCACGTGCGAGCGGCCTCGCGCGCCGCCGCGGTCACGGCGAGCTTGGCATCGATCACCGCCCAGGCGTTGGCGACGAGCAGGGCGCCGACGACGAAGATGAGCAGCCCGAACGGCAGCGCTTCGATGCCGCCCATCTGGCCCCGCTCGTCGCGGTGCAGTCGGCGGGCGGCGGCCGTCGCGCTGGTCACTGGAGCTCCTCCATGCGCACGGTGATCGTCCGGTCGACGCCGTCGAGGCCGAGCGCGCCAGACACCACCGGCAGGAGGAAGTGCTGCGTCGTCGCCTCGACCCGCAGGCGCACGACGGTCGGGTCGTCGAGCTCCCAGGTGAAGCGGGCGTCGTCGCCGACGCCACCGAGGAGGGCGCGAGCGTGGTCCTCGGCGGTGGCCGGCGCCGTGCCGGTGGCGACGAGCCGGGCCGCGTCGTAGGTCGCCGCGGTCACGACCGAGGTGGTGTAGAGGTCGAGAAGGATCTGGAGGGCGACGGTGAGGAAGGCGAGGAACACCGTGACGCCGGCGATCGTGCCGATGAGGCCGGCGCCCCGCTCCCGCCGTCGCTCGCGGGTGGAGGCGGCGGTCACTCGCCGGTTTCGTCGCCGATCTGCTCGACCTGGTCGCGGACGTTGGTCTCGGTGTCGTCCCAGATGGTGTTGAAGCCCACCCACATCGCGGCACCGAGGAACGCCATGATCAACACGGCGATGGCGGCGCTGATGACGCCCTCGCCGTGCTCCTCGCGGTGCAAGCGCCGCAGCGCCTCGCGCCGGTCGCTCGTCGTGGTCATCGCGCCTCCTGGTGGTTCGTGGTCATGGTTCGGAGAACACCCGCAGCGCGTCGATGAACGGCACGGCGAGGAAGAGGACGCCGGGCAGGAGCGTGGCCACCGTCACCGGGATCCACACCTGCTGGCTGCGGCGCTCGATCGTTTCGGTGAGCTCGCGCTGCACATCGCGACGGACGCCGCGAGCCTCCTCGGAGATCAACCGCCCGAGGTCGCCGGCCTCCCGGTTGAGGGCGAGCACTGCGACGAGGCGGTCGAGGGCGTCGACCCGGGCGAGGGCGGCCCACTCCCGCAGCGCCTCGACCTCCGAGAGCCCCTGTCGGATGCGGCCCCGGACGAGGCGCAGGTCGGTGCCGACCGCACCGCTGCCCCGCGTCGCCAGCCGCTGCAGCGCGGCTCCGAGCGAGTAGCCGGCTGACAGGAGCATGCCGAGTTGCTCCGCGACGACGGGCAGCTCGAGGAAGAGCCGCCGCTGCCACGCTGCCGAGCGCGAGGCGAGTTGCTGCTCGACGATCAGGAAGGCGAGGACGCCGCCGCCCAGCACCACGAAGAGGCCGCCCACCGCGCCGATGCCGGCGACCAGCGTCGCCGCCGCGCCGGTGGCGGCACCGGCCCCGGTCCAGCCGAGCTGGCGGAGCCTGAACGCCGTGGCGTCGGACTCGGCGTGGACCCGTTCGAGTCGGACGGCGGCCGGCTCGTCGACGCCCAGCACCCGGGCCAAGCGCTCGCCGAGCCCGCTGGCGAGCGGTCCCAGCACGTCGCGCACCGACCCGAGCGACATGACGCCCGGCCCGCCCGCCCCCGCTGCGGTCGTGGCGCCGCCGCCCGGGCTATAGGGGCGGAGGCGGTCGACGAGCGGGCGGCGCCGGAACCAGCGGAGCTCCGACAGGAGCAAGGCGACCCCGGCCCAACCCACGAGCGCGGCGAGGAGGACGAGCCTCACTCGGTGAACACCCGCTGCTCGTCGGGCAGCCGCATGATCGTCCCCGCCCACAGCCAGCACGCTGCCGTCATGGCCAGCGCGGCCACGACGAGCACCTGCCCCAGCGGCGAGCCGTAGGCGGCCCGGCCGTTGCCGACGGACATGCCGGCCACCGCCATTCCCGCCGGCACCACGAGCACGAAGCGGCGGGCGAAGCGAACACCAGCCTGGCGCGATCGCGCGTCCTTCCGGCCCTGGGTGTCCATGATCCGGTCCTCGGCGAGGGCGAGGAGACGGCGGTCGAGGTCGGCACCGCCGAGCTCGTGGGCGACGAGGAGGGTCTCGCAGGTGGCGTCGGCGGTCGGGTCGGCGAGCCTCGCCTTGAGCACGCGCAGGGCGCGCTCGAAGTCGGTCGACAGGAGCCACTCGCGCCGGGCGGCGGCGAACGCCGGCTGCAAATCGGCCGGGGCCCGCCGCCCGACGTCGAACAGGGCCTGCGGGATCGACCGGCCCAGCGCCCCGGTCAGGATGCGGATCTCCTCGATGAGCCGGGGCCACGCCTCCTGGGCCCGGGCCAGCCGGACGGTCCGGCGGTGGCGGTACGAGGCGATCGGGAACGAGCCTGCGAAGACGCCGGCGACGAGAGCGGGAACGACCCCGCCGAAGACGGCGTAGGCGACGGCGGCTCCGCCGGCGGCGAGAATCACGACCACGCCGGCGAACTCACCGAGCGCGACGTCGCCGAGGCCGGCCTGCACGAACCACTCCCGCCCGGCCCGACGCAGTCGCGCCAGCGGCGCTTCCGGTGCGACGGCACCGGTTGCGGCAGGCGGCCGATCGTTCGTCGCCGTCCAGAGGAGGTGCGTGCCGGTGGCCGCGGCCGCCGCCGCCAGCAAGCCCACCAGCGGCGAGCTCACGGCACCGCCTGGTCGAGGACGCCGCCTTCGATCTGGTCCCACGCCGGTGGCCCCAGCAGCGAGCGGACGTCGTGGCCCGCCTCGCGCAACGGCCGCAGGGCCCGCACGGGGAGGTTGCCGGTCCACGCCAGCTCGACGTCGTGGCGGGGGCGAGCGAACACCTCGGTCGCCGTGAACTGCGTAGCGTCGGGTCCGCCGGCGAGGTCCTCGACGCAGAGGATCTCGGTGACCCGCAGGCCCTCCTTCGTGCGAGCGCAGTGCACCACGACATCGACCGACTCGGACACCAGCGTGTTGAGCGCGGACAGCGGCAGGTCGGTGGCTGCGTCGGCGAGCTGGCAGATGAACCGGAGCCGGGTGAGGGCCTGGCGGGCCGAGCCGGCGTGGATCGTGGTGAACCCCTTGACGCCCGAGCTGAGCGTCAAGAGGAGCGGGAGCGCTTCTCGATCTCTCACCTCGCCGACGATGGCGACGTCGGGGGCCATGCGGAGGAAGCCGGCGACGAGCCGGCGGAGGTCGACCTCGCGGCGTTCGGCCCGGGCCGGTCGGGTTTGCATCT
>JACDCH010000618.1 GCA_013694495.1 Acidimicrobiia bacterium
GCGCACGGCGCGGGCCAGCTCGTCGGGCTCGGCCGGCGCCGAGAGCTCGAACGTGACCGACGGGTGCTCGAGCCGGAAGCGACCCACCACCGGCGCCACCGGGTCGGCTGCCAACGTGGCCAGCACGGCCACGTCGAGGCGCCCGGCCACGAGCCCCGTCACGGCGGCGACGCCCGCCGCCGCCACCTCGACGTCACGCAGCACCTGGCGGGCCGGCTCGTAGAGCGCCTCGCCGGCCGGTGTCAGGGCGACGCCGGTCCGGGACCGCACCAGCAGCTCGGCCCCCAGCTCACGCTCGAGCTCGGCCACGGCGAGCGACACCGCCGGCTGGGCGACGAGCACGGCCCTTGCCGCGGCGGTGAAGCCGCCGTGCTCGACCACGGCCACGAACAGGCCGAGGCGGCGTAGATCCATATGATAATCCTATGGAAAGGAGAGCAAACCTGTCTTCGACTTCTGGACCGCGATCCGTCACGATCGGACCATGCCTGCTGTGGAGCTCCTCGTCGCCGGTGTCGCCGTCGGCGTGGTGTTCGGGCTGTTCGGCGCGGGCGGCTCTGCCTTCGCCACGCCGGTCCTCGCCCTCCTCGGCGTCCCCGGCGCCGTCGCCGTCGGCTCGCCGCTGCCGGCCATGGTCCCGGCCGCCTTCGCCGGCGCCCACCGCCACCTGCGGGCCGGGTCGCTCGACCGCCGCATCGCGCTCCTCACCATCGCCGCCGGCGTGCCCGGCACGATCCTCGGCAGCCTCGCCTCGACCGCCCTCGACGGGAAGCGCCTGCTCACGGTGTCCGGCGTCATGCTGCTCGCCGTCGGCGCCCGCGTCCTGCTGCCCGACGGCGACGACCACGCCGCCCGGGCCGCCTCCCGGCGGGCCAACACCGCGCTCGTCCTCGGCGCCACCTTCACCGTCGGGCTCCTGACCGGCTTCCTGGCCAACGGCGGCGGCTTCCTGCTGGTGCCGCTGTTCGTCGTGGCCCTCGGCCTCACCAGCAACGAAGCGGCGGGCACGAGCATGGCCGCCGTCGGCGCGCTGACGATCCCGACGCTCCTCACCCACTGGGCCGTCGGCCACATCGACTGGGCCGTGGCGGCCACGTTCGCGGTGGGTGTCCTGCCCGGTTCGCTCGCTGGCGCCCGGGTCGCGGCCCGCCTCCCCGCCGCCCCCGTGCGCCGGGCCTTCGGCATCGCCCTCGTCGCCTTCGCCGCCTGGTTCCTGGCCCACCAGGCGGGCTGGGTCTGACCCACCCCTCGGGACCTGCGGACGATCGCCGGCCGACGGCGACGTGGCCGCAGGTCCTTCCTGCGTCGCCATTCGATTCCGGGGTCCGGCAGGAAGGCCTCGCCGACGCGAGCCGGACCCACTCCATCTCACGCCGGCGGGTGCTTCGCCGCCAGCTTGCGGACCGTGGTGATGTTGCGGGTCGTGCCGAGGTCGGGCTGGTGCCGGGCGATCGCCTTCCAGTCGAGCGTGGTCTCGAGCACGCCCACGCCGGCGAACCAGTACAGCTCCCGGCCGACCACGCGCAGCACGTCGACGTCGTTCGACGCCGCCTCGATCGCCCGCCTTGCCTCGGGCGGCACCGGGTCCTTCAGGAAGGTCACGTGCAGCGACGACGGCCGCACCGGCGCCAGCCCGGGGAACGGGGGCGACGACGCCACCGCCGCCAGCTCCTCGGTCGTGCGGACGTAGGTGGGCACGGCGTAACCCAGGCCGTCCCGCAGGACCGCCTCGATGGCCGCCTCGCCCGGTCCCGGCCCGTCGAAGATCACGTTGCCCGCGGCCTGGAACGAGGTCACGCCGGTGCAGCCGGCCTCGACGAACAGCTCGCGGAGCCGCTCCATCGTCAGCCGATGGCCGGTGCCCACGTTGAGGCCGCGGAGGAAGGCGACCCGCTTCATGCCGTTCACCGAGGCACGACCCGGACGGCGAGCTCGTGGCGGTCGTCCTCCGGCACGCCGAGCAGGATGCAGATCGCCTGCATCCGGAGCTCTGCGGCGATGCCGCAGGCGACGTCCACCGGCGCCCCGCCATCGGCCTCGGTCGCCATCGCCGCGATCAGGCGGCGGGTGCGGGTGCGGAGCTCCTCCTCGACCCGCCACACCATCTTCGGCGTCAGGCCCGTGCTCACGAGCCGCCGTATGCGGGCGTGGCTGGGGTCGTCCATCATGTCGAGGACGAGGCCTGCGTACTCGAGGTCCTGCAGTTGTCGAGGTCGGTCAGGTCGACCCCTGCCATAGTCCCGGCGTGCCCCACGGCCGGAAACCTACGAGATCTCGCTGGGCCGCAGCGCGAGATGTCGGGCACCATCGGGGCGTGTCCCACCTGAGCACCGAAGCGCTCCTCGCCGGCCTCGACGCCGTGCGCGGCGCGCCCACCGACCGGGGCACCGTGGCCCTTGTCGTCCGCCGGCCGGCGTTGCTCGAGCGCGAGGTGGTCGAGCGGGCCGAGCTCCGCACCGACGTCGGCCTCGTCGGCGACAACTGGCTCGCGCGCGGCAGCCGCCACACCGACGACGGCTCGGCCGAGCCCGGCCGCCAGCTCACGCTGATGAGCGCCCGGGCCATCGACCTGTTCGCCGGCGGCGACCGCAGCCGCTGGCCCGAGGCCGGCGACCAGCTCTACGTCGACTTCGACCTGGCCGAGTCGAACGCACCCGCCGGCACCCGCCTGGCCGTCGGCGCGGCGGTCGTCGAGGTGTCCCCGCTCCCCCACACCGGCTGCGCCAAGTTCGCCCAGCGCTTCGGTCGCGACGCGCTGCGCCTCGTCGCAACCCCGGAGGGCAAGCACCTCCACCTGCGCGGCATCAACGCCTTCGTGGTGACCGCCGGCGCCGTTGCCACCGGCGACCCCGTCATCAGGCTCTGACGGAGGCGGCGCTGCTCGACGGCAGCGTCTCCCGTGCCTCACGTCGCTCGACTGATGTGCAGCAGCCGGACGATTCGGTCCGGTCCCTGCACACCAGTCGCGACGCCTGCGCAGGGTCGATGCAAAGGGCGTCGCTGAGCGCGCTCAGCGGGCGCGGTGGGGTTCGGAGTGGTCCCAGTCGGCGAGGAGCGTGCGCAGGGCTGTGAGGAGCAGGAGGGGCTGGTCGAGCATGGCGTGGTGGCCGGCCTCGGGGATCTCGATCACCGGGGCCACCCGGCCCAGGGCCTCGTACATCGACGCGCCGATCCCCGGCGTCACGAGGCCGTACTCGGAGCGCAGCAGGGCGAAGCGGCACCGGACCTCTTGGAGGTAGGGCAGGGCCACACCCCGCATCGAGCCGGCGAACTGCTCGAAGATGCGGCGGTCGAATTTCCACTGCCAGCCGTCGTCGACCGGACGCAGGGAGCGGCGAGCGACGCGGTCGATCACGTAGTCGAGGTAGTTCGGTTGGGGCGGGACCGTGCGGAAGCGGCCCACCGCCTCGTCGACCGTGGCGTAGGAGCGGGGCCGACCGAACGCCTCCTTGAGCCGGTACGACGCCACCTCGGGATCGGGCTCGGTCACGGGCGAGTCGCAGACGACGACGCCGGCCAACTGGTCGGGGTAGCGGGCCGCGGTGACGATGGTGACGAAGCCGCCCATGCTGTGCCCGATCACCACCGGCCGTCCCTCGATGCCGCCGGCGGCGGCGGTGGCCATGACCTCGTCGGTCCACTGCTCCATGGCGTAGACGTCGCGGTGGTCGCTGTCGCCATGGCCCGACAGGTCGACCGCCACGACTCGGAACTGGTCGGCGAAGCGGGCGGCGATGTGGGTCCACCAGTGGGCGTGGGCGCCGCCGCCGTGCACGAACACCAGGCCCCGCCGGCCCGGCGCGCCCCAGGCCAGGTGGTGCACGGCGGCGCCGTCGACGACGACCGAGCCGTCGGTCGAGGGCACGGCGAGCGCCCGCCGGAACCAGTCCGGCGCATCGGGGTGCAGCTCGGGGTCCAGCGCCATGACCTCGATAGTGGCGGATAGCGTCCGGGCATGACCGCGGCCGTCTCCTTCGCAGCGAGGCTCCGGGAGCTGGCGGCGGCGGCCCCCGGGGCGCCGGCGGTCACCTGCGGCGGGGCCACCGCCACCCGGGCCGAGCTCGACGAGCGCTCCGACGACCTCGCCCACGAGCTGCGCTCCCTCGGCGTCGAGGACGGCGAGATGCTCACCATCGCGCTGCCCAACGGCATCGAGTGGTTCGTCGCCACCGTGGCGGCCTGGAAGCTCGGGGCCGTCCCCCAGCCGGTCAGCGCCCGCCTCCCCCGCCGCGAGCTCGAAGCCGTCGTCGACCTCGCCCATCCCACGGTCGTGCTCGGCCTCGACCCGGGCTCGCTGCCGGGCCGCACGTGCCTGCCGGTCGGGCACCGCTCGTCCCATGACCCCGACGCGGAGCCCCTCGACGACGCGGTCAGCCCGGCCTGGAAGGCGCCGACCTCCGGTGGGTCCACCGGTCGGCCGAAGCTGATCGTGGCCGGCGACAAGAGCCTCACCGACCCGACGCTCCCGCCCCCGCTGCTGCTCGAGCGCGACGGCTGCCTCGTGATGCCGGGACCGCTCTACCACAACGGCCCGATCGTCTGGTCGTGCTACGCGCTGCTGGCCGGCAACCACGTCGTGGTGCTGCCCCGCTTCGACGCCGAGGCCACGCTCGCCGCCATCGCCACGCACCGGGCCGACATCGTCTACATGGTGCCCACGATGATGAAGCGGATCTGGGCGCTCCCCGACGACGTGCGCCTCGGCTACGACCTCTCGTCGCTGCGGGTTGTGTGGCACCTGGCCGAGCCGTGTCCACCGTGGCTCAAGCAGGCGTGGATCGATTGGCTCGGCCCCGAACGCATCGTCGAGCTCTACGGCGGCACCGAGGCGCAGCTCAGCACCACGATCACAGGCGTCGAGTGGCTCGAGCACCGCGGCTCCGTCGGCCGGCCCCTCATGGGCGAGATCTCGATCCGCGACGTCGACGGCAACGTGCTCGGCCCTGGCGAGGAGGGCGAGGTGTGGCTCCGCAGCGCCTCGCCCAAGCCGACCTACCGCTACGTCGGCGCCGAGGCCCGCACGCTCGAGGGCGGCTGGGAGTCGCTGGGCGACATGGGCCGCCTCGACGAGGACGGCTACCTCCACCTCGGCGACCGGAGCGCCGACATGGTGCTCGTCGGCGGCTCGAACGTGTACCCGGCCGAGGTCGAGTCGGCCCTGCTCGAGCACCCGGCGGTGCGCTCCTGCGCGGTCATCGGCCTGCCCGACGACGAGCGGGGCAACCGCCTCCACGCCATCGTCGAGGCCGACCCGGCCGAGGTGGCCACCGACGACCTGCTGGCGTTCCTGGCCGACCGGCTCGTGGCCTACAAGCGGCCGCGCACGGTCGAGCTCGTCGACACCCCGCTCCGCGACGACGCCGGCAAGGTCCGCCGCTCCCGGCTCCGCGCCGAGCGCCTCGACCCGTCCGGGTCGACGTGAGCGCTCACGACCGGCGAGCACCCAGGGCGTCGTAGGTCGCCCGCACGAGCGACTCGCTGCGCGGGTCGCCGGCCGGGTCGAAGCGCAGGTGGTTCATCACGTAGCCGAAGCCGACCCCCGCGTCGGGGTCGGCGAACGAGAGGGAGCCGCCGGCCCCGGCGTGGCCGAAGCAGCGGCGCGGGTTGGCGGCACCGAAGCTCGGCCCGAGCATGAAGCCCAGCCCGAAGCGGGTCTCGACCATGATCACCGCGTCCGGCCCCCGGACCTGCTGCTCGGTGGCCGCGGCCACCGTCGCAGGCTGCAGCGTGCGGACCCCGTCGACGCCCTCGCCGACGACCGAGGCGTACAGCCGCGCCAGCGACCGGGCGTCGCCGATCCCGTTCGACGACGGCAGCTCGCAGGCGTGCAGCGCCCTCGTGTTCCACATCCCGTCGTAGTTGAAGTGGCCGCCCGGGTTGTCGAACACCCGGGCCAGCAGCAGCGAGTCGCCGAACGGGGCCAGCGCCGCGCGTATGTCGTCGGTGGGCGGCACGACGGCGGCGACGCGCGGTTCCTCCTCCTCGGGCAACCCGACCCAGAAGTCGAGACCGAGCGGCGCAGCCACCTCGTCGCGCAGGAAGCGGCCGGGCGAGCGACCGCCGCCGACCCGGCGCAGCAGCTCACCCACGAGCCAGCCGTACGTGCGCATGTGGTACCCGTGCTGCGAGCCGGGCTCCCACAGGGGCGCCTGCCGGGCCAGGCGCTCGACCACCGGGTCCCACGACAGCGCGTCGTCGAGGCTGATGTCGCCCTCGACCAGTGGCAGGCCGGCCTGGTGGCTCAGCACCTGGCGCACCGTGATGGACTCCTTGCCCGCGGCCGCGAACTCCGGCCAGTAGCGGGCGACGGGCTCGTCGGGGTCGAGCAGCCCCCGCTCGATGGCGAGGTTGGCCCCGACCGCGGTCACGCCCTTCGTCGACGAGAACACCGGCACCACCGTGTCCTGCGCCCACGGGCGACCCTCGGCGGGGTCGGCGATGCCGCCCCAGAGGTCGACGACGGGCCGGCCGGCGACGTACACGCTCACGGCGGCGCCGACCTCGCCCCGCTCGGCGAAGTTGGCGGCGAACGCCTCGCGCACCGGCTCGAAGCCCGCCTCGACCCATCCGTCGACGTTCCCGGTGTCCGTCACCCCCCGAGCATGCCCGCGATGAGTTCAGGGCGGAGCCGGCGTCGGAGTCGTCGGGTGCATAACCGGTGGTGCGCCCGAGGAGGAGGATCGTGGCCGCAGCAACCCTCGCCCCCCGCCCGCAGTCGGGTGGCGCACCCCTACGATGTGGCGCGATGAGCACCCGCGAGGTCGTTCCCGGCGCCAGCACCCGGGCCGAGGCCGTCGAGGCCGAGCTCGAGACGCACCGTCGGGAGCTCACCGGCTACTGCTACCGCATGCTCGGCTCGGGCTTCGAGGCCGAGGACGCGGTGCAGGAGACGCTGGTCAGGGCGTGGAAGAACATCGACGGGTTCGAGGGCCGCTCGGCCCTGCGCTCGTGGCTGTACCGGATCGCCACGAACGTGTGCCTCGACATGCTCCAGGGGCCGCAGCGGCGGGCCCGGCCGATGGACCTCGGCCCCGCGTCGAAGGCCGACGGCATGCTCGACGCTGGTCTGGGCGAGCACGCCTGGATCCAGCCGGTCCAGGACGCGAGGGTCGTGCCCACCGAGGGCGACCCCGCCGAGCTGGCGGCGCAGCGGGCCACGATCCGCCTCGCGTTCGTCGCCGCCCTGCAGCACCTCCCGCCCCGGCAGCGGGCCGCGCTCATCCTGCGCGAGGTGCTCCGCTGGCAGGCCTCCGAGGTGGCCGAACTGCTCGACACCACCGTCGCGTCCGTCAACAGCGCCCTGCAGCGGGCCCGGGCCACGCTCGGCGCGGCGGCCCTCGACGACTCCTCGCCGAGCCAGGTCGACGACGACCAGCAGGAGCTGCTGGCGAAGTACGTCGACGCGTTCGAGCGCTACGACGTCACCGCCCTCGTTGCCCTCCTCCGGGAGGACGCCGTGCAGTCGATGCCGCCCTTCAAGCTCTGGCTCGTCGGTCGCGACGAGATCGGCAAGTGGTTCCTGGGTCAGGGGATCGGCTGCGAGGGGTCGCGGCTCGTGCCGGCCGGCTGGGTCAATGGCGTGCCCGCCTTCGGGAGCTACCGCCCCGCCGGGCCCGGCCTGCACCTGCCGTTCGCCATCCAGCTGCTCGACATCTCAGAGGGCGAGATCGTCGGGTTCCACAACTTCCTCTACCCGGAGCTGTTCGAGGCCTTCGGCCTCCCCGACCGGCTCGAGAGCTGAGCAGGGGCGGCCGGCCAGCAGGCCGGCCAGCCCCACGAGGTCGAGGAGGGCGACGAGGTCGGCGTCGACTTGGCGCAGTCGGATCGAGCACCCCAACCGGTGGGCCTCGAGCTGGATGCGGGCCAGGCCGTCGACCACCGCAAGGTCGAGCGGGACCGCTGTGATCCGGCCGACCACGACCTCGACATCACCGTCGACCACCATGATCTCCGCTGCCGCGCCCGCGTCCACGGAGGAGCCCCGCCTACGGG
>JACDCH010000619.1 GCA_013694495.1 Acidimicrobiia bacterium
GTACCCACGCGGTGCGCCGCTGCTCGCCCTTGTCGGCGAGCAGGGGCATGCCGGCGGCGCCCAGCTCGTGGCGGGCCTCCTTGGCGAAGCGGGCCAGGTTCTCGGGCGTGCGGCTCGCGTCCTCGGCGTCGGTGCGGGCCCGGCGGGCGGCGTCGACCTCGCGGCGCCAGTCGACGTCGATCGAGAAGGGCTGGTCGCGCAGCAGGCGCTCGGGCGCCGCGCCCCGCCGGTTACCGGCCACGTAGCAGGTGGAGACGGCGACGAGGTGGGGGGCGACGCCGAGGCTGTGCAACGTGTGGGCGATCCGCGTGGGGCCGAGGAGGTTGACCTCGACCGCGCCGTCGAGGGGGCTGTCGAAGCTCACCGCGGCGGCGGAGTGGATGACGGTGTCGCATCTCGCCAGCGCGGCCCGGCCGGCGTCGTCGAGGCCGAGGCCGTCGCGGCTCACGTCGCCGGCGACGACCTGGACGCGTCGGGCCACCATCTCCTCGAACGGCCCTGTGTTTCTCCCGCCCGCCGCCCCGGTCCCGCCCAGCTCGTCGCGGAGGCGGTCGAAGCAGTCGTTGTGGAAGATCTCCTTGCGGGCCCGCTGCTCGACGGTCGAGCGCTTGCCCGGCCGGACGAGCAGCACGACTTCGCACCCGGGCACCGAGCGCAGGAGCCGCTCGAGGAGCGCCGTGCCGAGGAAGCCGGTGGTGCCGGTGACGAACAGCCGCTTGCCGTCGAGGGCCTCGGGGATCACGCCGACCTGTCTACCATTTGGTAGATGACCGCCGCGGGGACGTCGGCCCGGATCCTGGACGCGTCGATGGACGCGTTCGGTTCACGGGGGTTCGAGGCGACCTCCCTCGACGACATCGCCCGGGCCCTCGGCATCCGCAAGCAGACGATCCTGTACTGGTTCCCGTCCAAGGACGCGCTGCTCGACGCCTGCCTCGACCTGGCCGCCGTCGAGCTCGCCACGGAGCTGGGCCGCACCCTCGCCGTCGCCCCCGACGGCTGGCCCCGGGTCCAGGCGCTCGTGCGCAAGGCGTTCCGCCTGGCCGCCCGCCGGCCCGCCCTCGTCGGCCTGCTCCGCGAGGCGGATCGCCTCGGGCCGCCGGCGTCGACCCGGCTCGTCGTGCGCCTCGCCCCGCTGGTGGAGCGGGCCCAGGGGTGGCTGGCCGAGGAGATGGAGGCCGGCCGCCTGCGCCGCCACGATCCCGACGCCGTCGTCCTGGCGGCCTACTCGATGCTCACCGGGCTGGCGTCGGAGGTCGAGACCCAGCGCGCCCTCGGGATGGCCACGTCGCTGCGCGCCCTCGTGCGGCGCGAGCGCGCTGTCGAGCGCCTGCTGCGGGCCGCCCTGGAGCTGCCCCGCGCCTGACGCTCGGTCGGCGCGGGAGGGCGGCTACGCCTCGTGCTGGCGGGAGAAGCGGGCCCGGCGGTCGTGGCGCTCGAGGGCGAGACGGACGAGCTCGTCGACCAGCTCGGCGTACGGCAGCCCGGACGCCTCCCACAGCTTCGGGTACATGGAGATGGGGGTGAACCCGGGAATCGTGTTGAGCTCGTTCAGCAGCCAGCCCCGGCCGCCCTGCTCGTAGAAGAAGTCGACCCGGGCCATGCCGTCGACCCGCAGCGCCCGGTAGGCGGCGACGGCGAGGGCCTGCACCTCGGCCGCCTGGCGGGCGTCGAGATCCGCGGGGATGTGCAGGTCGGCGGCGCCGGTCTCGTACTTGTCGGCGTAGTCGTAGAACTCGCTGCCGGGCACGATCTCGCCGGGCACCGACGCCCGCGGCTCGGCGTTGCCCAGCACCGCGACCTCGATCTCCCGGGCGGTCACCCCCTCCTCGACCACGACGTACTCGTCGTAGCGGAAGGCCTCGGCCAGCGCTGACCGCAGCTCGCCGCGGTCGGCCGCCTTGGTGACGCCGATCGACGAGCCCATGTTGGCCGGCTTCACGAACACCGGCCACCCGAGCTCGGACTCGACCCGCGCCTCGAACACATCGCCGGCCTCCTGCTCGCGAGCGCCGAGCCAGCGGCACTGGGGGATGCCGGCGGCGGCGACCACCGCCTTGGCGAGGCCCTTGTCCATGCAGACCGCCGACGCGGCCACGCCGGCGCCGACATAGGGCACGCCGGCCAGCTCGCACAGGCCCTGCACCGTGCCGTCCTCGCCCATGGGGCCGTGCAGCAGCGGCAGGACCACGACGCGCTCGGCGGTCCCGGCGACAGGAAGGACGGCGGGCAGGGGCGACACCTCGGCCGAGGTCGAGGCGTCGTCGGGCGACGGCAGCGCCTGGGCGCCCGCCTCCAGAGCGGCGACGGCGCCGTCGGCCGCCACCCAGCGTCCGTCGCGGGTGATCCCGACCGGCACGACGTCGTAGCGGTCGCGGTCGGCCGCGGCGAGCACATGCAGCGCGGACACCCTCGAGACGTCGTGCTCGGCCGACTGCCCGCCGAACAGCACGACGAGGCGGATCCGCTCGCGTCCGGTCATGCGGTGGACAGTACGCAGCCCGTTCCGCTCCCTTCGCGGACCGCCGAGCAGGTTCGGGCCGGCGGTGCGGGGCGGGCCAAGCTGAGGGGCATGCGGTTCCGGCTCGACGACATCGCCACGGCCACCGGGGGTGCTCTGCACGGCGCCGACGTCGACGTCGCCGGCATCACGATCGACTCACGCTCGGTGCAGGGCGGCGAGCTGTTCGTCCCGATCCTGGCCGACCGCGACGGCCACGACTTCCTCCCCGGGGCAGTCGCCGCCGGCGCCGCCGCCGTGCTCACCCAGCAGGCCGTGACCATCGACCTCGGCGTGCCGGCGGTGGCGGTGGCCGACACCGGCGCCGCGCTGCTCGACATCGGGCGCCTGGCCCGGGGCCGGCTCGGCGCCCTCGTCGTCGGCGTCACGGGATCGGTCGGCAAGACGTCGGTCAAGGACCTCGCGGCCGCCGCCCTGGCCGCCCGCTACCGCACGACCGCCAGCGAGCGCAGCTTCAACAACGAGCTCGGCGTGCCCCTCACCCTCGCCGGCGCCCCCGACGGCACCGAGGCCGCCGTCGTCGAGATGGGGGCCCGAGGCCGGGGCCACGTTGCGCTGCTGTGCGATGTGGCCCGACCCACCGTCGGGGTCGTGACTGCCGTCGCCGAGGCCCACACCGAGCTGTTCGGGAGCATCGAGGAGGTCGCAGTGGCGAAGGGCGAGCTGGTCGAGTCGCTCCCGTCCGCCGGCACCGCGGTGCTCAACCACGACGACCCGCGCGTGCGGGCCATGGCCACGCGCACGACGGCGCGCGTGCTCGCCTACTCGGCGACCGGGGACACCGCGGCGGGCATCGTCGCCACCGACGTGCGCCTCGACGACGAGCTCCGTCCCTCGTTCGTGCTGCGGTCCCCGAGCGGGTCGGTCGACGTCCGGCTGGCCGTGCGGGGCGAGCACCAGGTCGGCAACGCCCTGGCCGCGGCGGCTGCCGCGCTCGCCTGCGGCGTGGCGCTGGAGGGCAT
>JACDCH010000024.1 GCA_013694495.1 Acidimicrobiia bacterium
CCCCACGACCTCGGGGGTGATGGGCTCGTCCGGCTCGGGCACCGCCTCACCGTCGTCGTTCCGGGTCGTGTCGTCGTCGGTCACGGCGCTCTCCTGTCGATCAGCAGCGATTGCAGCGACCGGCCGATCGGCCCCCGCTCGTCCCACAGCCGGCTCTCGGCCAGCGCCAGCCCCCGCTCCTCCATCCACGTCACCGCGTCGATGCACACCCATTCGCCGGCCGGCTCGCGGTGCAGGTGGATCGTCAGGTCGGGGTTGATGAAGAGGAGCTCTGTGAAGTCGACCACCCGGCTGACGCCGTTGCCGAAGTCGGCGGCCGCCGCCACCCGTTGCAGCGGTGTCGGCTCGACGCCGGGCGCCACCGGGACGCGCAGGCGGATCCAGTCGGTGGCCGGGCCCACGTCCATGAAGTTGCCCGCGACGAAGCGGTGCTCGACGCCATGGGAGTGGAACGCCTCGTAGGCGTCGGTGGCGGCGTTGGTGCTCCGGGTCTGCGCCGGCGCATCGGGCGGCGGTGGGGCGGCCAGCCCGGTCGTGGTGACTGGAGCGGGCACGTCGTCGTCGCGGACCCGCAGCAGCCGGGCGCTGGCGACGACCGTGCCGTCTGCAGTGCGGACGTCGGCGTCGACCATCTGCACCTTGCGCCCGGGCCGCGTGACGTCGGCCCGGACCGAGAGGGGCGCCACCGGGACGGGCCTCAGCAGCTCGACGGAGAGCCGCGCCGGTTGGAAGCGCACGCCGTCCGGCGCGGCAGCGTCGCCGGCTCGCTCGGTCTCGCCGGCCAGCAGCGCGGCCGTGGGCCCGCCGTGCAGGGCGTCGGGGCTCCACGGCCCCCGGGCCCAGTCGGTAGGCACCCAGGCGCCCTCGACCGGCTCGAAGAGCGACACCGGGTCGGACACGGCGCTCGAAGCTAGTGACCGACCTCCTGGCCCTCCGAACCCTCCGGCCCCCCGGTCAGGAGGCGCGGATGGCGCGCGTACCGGGGAGGACCCGCTGGCGCAGGACCTCGTCGACCAGGCCGTAGGCGACGGCCTCGTCTTCGCGGACGATGTAGTCGCGGTCGATGTCGAGACGGATGCGCTCGATGCTCTGGCCCGTGTGGTGCACGAGGATCTGGATCATCCGCTCGCGCATCTCCACCATCTCGCGGGCGGCGAGCTCGATGTCGACGGACTGCCCCTGGGCCCCGCCGTGGGGCTGGTGGATAAGCACGCGGCTGTTGGGCAGCACCGCCCGCTTGCCGGGGGCGCCGGCGGCGAGCAGCACGGCGGCCGCCGAGCAGGCCTGGCCGACGCAGATCGTCGACACGTCCGAGCTGATGTACTGCATCGTGTCGTAGACGGCGAACAGCCCCGTCATGTCACCGCCGGGCGAGTTGATGTAGAGGGCGACGTCCTTCTCGGCCTCCTCGGCCTCGAGGTGCAGGAGCTGGGCGACGATGACGTCGGCAACCTGGTCGTCGATCGCCGTCCCGAGGAAGATGATGCGGTCCTCGAGCAGGCGGGAGTACACGTCGGCGACGCGCTCGCCCCGGACGGTGCGTTGGATGACGGTGGGCACATAAGCAACCATGCGGTTGCACGTTAGCGGTGGCGTCCGACGATGTGCAACCATGCAGTTGCTATGGAGATCACCAGGGAGCTCGAGCTCGACGCCTCGCCCGACGAGGTGTGGGAGCTGCTGTCCGACCCCGACGAGCTCGCCGCGTGGGTGGGCGACGAGGTCAGGGGCGCCCGCCTCGACCCCGCGCTCGAGGGTGTTCGCCGGCTGGGTTGGACGTGGGCACCCGACGGCATCGAGTCCGAGGTGCAGGTCGTGGTCGAGGAGGTGGGCGACCGATCGGTCGTGCGGATCGTTGAGCGCTCCGTCACCGGTGCCGCCCGGGCCTGCTCGATCGGCGACGCCTGGGACGAGCGGCTCTTCGGCCTGGAGGTGCGGTGCCTCACGCGGCAGCACGCCCTGGTCGGCCTCGCCCTTTGAACGACGAGCGGGCCGGCGCCGTCTTCGACGCCCTCTCCGACCCGACCCGTCGCACGGTGCTCCGGGCCGTGGCCGAGGACGGGCCGCTCACGGCGACGCAGATCGCGTCGCGCCTCCCGGTCACGCGCCAGGCCGTCGCCAAGCACCTCGACTCCCTCCGCGACGCCGGGCTCGTGGCCAGCGAGCGGGTGGGCCGCGACGTCCGCTTCTCGTTCGATCCTGCGCCGCTCGACGGGGCCGTCGCCTGGATCACCGCGGTCGGCGCGAAGTGGGACGACCGCCTCGCCTCCCTCGAGAAGCGCCTGAAGCGGAAGCGGGGCAGCTGACCCGCGATGATGCAGCCCGCGATGCGCGGGTTCCTCAAGAACGTCCTGGCCATGGGGATCGTCGCCCTCGCCACGCCCCTGGCCGCGGCCGGCGTGCTGCTGGGGACGCTCGTGTACCTGCCGCTGCCGGCGACGCTGCCGCAGCCGACACCGGGGCTCGAGCGCCTCATCACCCACGTGGTCGACCGCGAGGGCAACGAATTCGCGGTGTTCAAGGAGTTCGAGACCCAGATCTCGGTTCTGCCCACGGACATCCCGCAGGTGCTCAAGGACGCGGTCATCGCCGCCGAGGACCGCAGCTTCTACCAGCACGGTGGCTTCGACCTCCGGGGCACCGTCCGGGCGCTGTGGACCGACGTCCGCACCGGTGAGTCGGCCCAGGGCGGGTCCACCATCACGCAGCAGTACGTGCGCCAGGCGTTCGCCGAGGTCGGGACCGAACGCACGGTCGCCCGCAAGATCCGGGAGGCGATCCTGGCCAGCCAGCTCGACCGCCAGATCGACAAGGAGGAGATCCTCTTCCGCTACCTCTCGACGATCTACTTCGGCGAGGGGGCCTACGGCATCGGGGCCGCCGCCCAGACGTACTTCCGCAAGTCGCCGCGCGACCTGACGCTCTCGGAGGCCGCCCTGCTCGTCGGGACCATCCCGGCGCCGACGCTCTACTCCCCGCGCGACCACCCCGACTCGGCGGAGACGAAGCGCAAGATCGTGCTCGACTCGATGCTCGAGGTCGGCTTCATCACGCCCCAGCAGCACGCCGCCGCTACCGCGGAGGTGCTGTGGTTGGCCGTCAACGGCCCGCCGCCCGGGCCGGCGACGATCGTGCAGCCGCCGGAGAACCAGCAGACGAGCCAGCCCTGGTTCACCGACTACGTCCGGCAGTGGCTGGTGTCGAGCGGCCTGCTGCCCGACTGCACGCCCGAGGCCTGCCCGATCCTCTACCGCGGCGGGCTGCGCATCGAGACGACGCTCGATCTGCGGGCCCAGCTGCTGGCGCAGAACGAGGTCAACCAGGTGCTGGCCGGCTCGCCGGAGAACCTCGAGGCCTCGATCGTGGCCGTCGAGCCACCGACGGGCTTCGTGCGGGCCATCGTCGGCGGGCGCGACTTCGCCCTGTCGCAGGTGAACACCGGCCTCCGGGAGCGGCAGCCGGGCTCGACGTTCAAGGTGTTCGTGCTGGCCGCCGCGTTCGAGCAGGGCATCCAGCCGACCACCGTGTACTCGGGCGCGCCCCACACCATCGGCGAGCAGACGTTCCAGAACTACGGGGGGGCCCAGTACGGCTCGCTGCCGCTGCGGGCGGCCACCACCAACTCCGTGAACACCGTCTTCACCCGCCTGCTGGAGGACGTGACCGTGACGTCGACGTTCGACCTGGCGGCCCGGCTCGGGGTCGCGATGCCGGCCACCGACCCGACCCGCTCGACGCCCAACTTCCTCGTCGACGCCGCCGACCCGAACCGCGGCTACGGACTCTCGGTCGCCCTCGGCGCGGTCGAGACGACGCCGCTGGAGATGGCCTCGGCCTACGGCGTGTTCGCCAACCACGGTCGCCGGGCCCCGCCGACGCCCGTGCTGCGCGTGATCGACGCAGCGGGCAACGTGCTCATCGACAACGCGGGCGCCGAGGCGGCGGCGGCGCAGGTGATCGCCCCCGAGGTGGCCGACAACGTGACCGACGTCCTGCGGGGCGTCCTCACCGACGGCACCGCGGAGGGCCGCGCCCTGGCCGGCGGGCGCCCGGCGGCGGGCAAGACCGGCACGGCCCAGGAGAACGCCAACGCCTGGTTCATCGGCTACACGCCCACGCTCTCGACGGCGGTGTGGATCGGCTACCGCGACTGTGGCGCCGGCCCGCAGTGCGCCCTCGTGAACGTGGCCGGCCACCGGGGCCGCATGACCGGGGGGTCGGTCCCGGCCCGCATCTGGCAGCGGTTCATGAACCTCGCCCTCGAGGACGTCGAGGTCACCGAGTTCACCGAGCCGGCCCCCATCCCTGACGTGCGCGACGAGGTGCTCAGGGAGCAGCGGCGGGGCTTCGCCCCCGGGCGGCGCCGGTCGCCGTCGGGCGCGCCGGCGTCGGGCGGCTTCGTGGAGGACGAGGGTCAGGTCTTCGTGGATGCGCCGCTGACGACGACGTCCACGACCGAGGCACCGACCACGACGACGCCGACCACGGTCTTCGTGCCGCCGACCACGACGCCGTTCACCCTGCTGCCGCCCTGACCCGGCGCCCGGCGCTACCCCGAGGATGGGGCGTTGCCGTCCGGGCACTGGAGGACGAGCTCGCAGGCCCGGCGCACCGGCGGCGCGAAGAACGAGGCCAGCGGGTCGAACGCGCCGGACGGGTTGAAGTGCCTCGACGCCACCGCCACGACCCGGCCGTCGGAGTCGACCAGCGGCCCGCCCTGGAGCGCGGCGCCGATGCCCACATCGTGGGTGATGGCGTTGCCGGCGGCGTCGGCGACGACGCCCTGGGCGATCGACACGCCGGTGGCGCCGAGGCCGGACACGGCGAAGATCCGGTCGCCGACCTGCACGGCGGCTGGGTCCTCGATGAACGACAGGGGCGCCAGGCCGCCAATCGGGATGGACACGAGGGCGAGGTCGGCGGCCTCGTCCCACGTCAGCAGGGAGGCCTCCAGGCGCTGGTCGCGCTTGACGAGGGTGATGGCGGGCGCCGGCTGCGCGGTGGCGGCCCGGATCGTCGTGTAGCTCGTCAGGAGGAAGGACTCATCGGGGTCGGAGAACACCACGAAGGCGGAACCGACCGACGGCCCGCCCGTCTCGTCGAGGGTCTCGACGAACCACACCGAGGGCTCGGCCCCGCCGGCCAGTGACGTGAGCGTCTCCCCGCCCGCCGCGAACTGGGCCAGCTCGTTCAGCTGCTCGTCGATGGAGGCCCGGGCGGCCTCGCCCTCGGCCTGGAGCTCGGCCCGGGCCTCGTCGAACACGCTCTCGTAGGTGGCGATGAATGCGTTGAGCTGCCCTTCTTGCCGGTCGAGGCGGGCCTCGTAGTAGGCGTAGAGGACGGCGCCGGTGAACGCGGCGGCCAGCCCCATGAAGAACACGAGGGTGGCGAGGCCCAGGATCCCGGTGGGCAGGAGGCGGCGCAGCAGGCCGTCCGGCGCCGGCGTCCCCTCGTCCCCGTCGGCCATCGCGCCGTCGACAATAGTGGGCGCGCCGGAAGCCCCTGGGGGCGGCGGCGGTAGCCTGACCCGATGTTTTTCGTGCTCGTGCTCCTCTTCCTCGGGCTTCCCCTGGCGGAGCTGTACGTGCTCCTGCAGGTCGCCCAGGGGATCGGCGTGCTCGAGACGATCGCCGTTCTGGTGGCCGTCAGCGTGGTCGGCGGCTGGCTCGTGCGGCGCGAGGGCGTGGG
>JACDCH010000028.1 GCA_013694495.1 Acidimicrobiia bacterium
CTAGTGTCCCGGAAGGCTGATCATGTGGCGAATTCGGCGGCCAGATTCGCCCCTGGCGGCGTCCTCGGCCTCGCATTCGCTGGGGGAGTCCGTCGGCCTGCGTCCTTGCCAATGACGAATCTGACTCGCCGATTTCATCCACGAACCAACCGTCCGGGACACTAGTGTCACTGTCACTATGTCGGCTAGCCAGTTTGGCGGGAGCCCGGGAGGATGGTTGACGCACCGTCGGATGCAGTTGACCGCAGCCGTGTGCGCGGCCCTGCTGCTGGCCGCCTGCGGGGCCGATGTGCGGGGCTCGATCACGGTGTTCGCCGCCGCATCTCTCACGGACGCCTTCGAGGAGCTCGGCTCGGCGTTCGAGGCGACCAACCCCGAGGTGCGGGTCGAGCTCAACTTCGCGGCGTCGTCGGCGTTGCGCGAGCAGATCCTCGCCGGCGCCCCCGCCGACGTGTTCGCCTCCGCCGACGAGTCGAACATGGCACAGGTGGTCGAGGCCGGCGCCGCCACCGAACCGTCCCCGTTCGCGGCCAACCAGCTCCAGATCGCGGTCCCAGCCAACAACCCGGCCGGCGTCACCGGCCTGTCGGACTTCGCCGACGGTGACCTGCTCATCGGGCTGTGTGCCGAAGAGGTCCCATGCGGTCGGTTCGGGCGCGAGGCGCTGGCGGCCGCAGGGGTGACGCCAGCGATCGACACGAACGAGCCCGACGTCCGGTCGCTGCTCACCAAGCTCCGGTCCGGCGATCTCGATGCGGGCATCGTCTACCGGACGGACGTGCTGGCCGCCGGTGACGCGGTCGAGGGCATCGAGATCCCGGCGGCCCAGAACGTGGACGCGCGTGGCTCGATCGCCGCGCTGGCGGCCGCCGACAACCCTGGTGGAGCAGGCGCCTTCGTCGCGTTCGTGCTCTCCGCCGAGGGCCGGGAGATCCTGGCCTCCCAGGGGTTCGGGGCGCCGTGAGGGGCCGACGTCCGCCGATCCGGCGGGCCGCCCGAGGGCGGACGCCGTGGCCGGTCATCCCGTTGGCGGTGGTCGCCATCGCCTACGTCGCCATCCCGTTCGCCGCGCTCCTGCAACGGGCACCGTGGTCGGACCTCGGTGCCCTCGTCGGCCAGCCGGTCGTCACCGACGCGCTGCGCCTGAGCATCACAACCGCCTTCACCGCCACCGGGATCTCGCTCGTCGTCGGGATACCGCTGGCGTGGGTGCTCGCCCGGACGCAATTCCCCGGGCGGTCCGTGGCCCGGGCGTTGATCACGCTGCCGATGGTCCTCCCGCCGGTGGTCGGCGGCGCCGCGCTGCTCTTCGCCTTCGGGCGGCGGGGCCTGCTCGGCGGACCGGTCTACGACTCGACCGGGTTCCTCCTCCCCTACTCGATCTGGGGGGTGGTGGCGGCGAACACGTTCGTCGCCCTGCCGTTCCTCGTCCTCACCGTCGAGTCCGGCCTGCGGGGTTCGGACCCGCGCTACGAAGATGCCGCCGCCACCCTCGGCGCCGGCCGCTGGATGATCTTCCGTCGGATCACCGTGCCCAACGCGGCGCCCTCGATCATCGCCGGCGCCGTGCTCTGCTGGGCCCGCGCCCTGGGCGAGTTCGGCGCCACCGTGACCTTCGCCGGCAACCTCCAGGGCCGCACCCAGACCGTGCCGCTGGCCGTCTTCCTGGCCCTCGAGTCCGACCGGGACGCTGCCATCGCACTGTCGCTCGTCCTCATCGCCGTGTCGCTGGCCGTGCTGCTCCCGCTGCGCGACCGGTGGCTGGCGGCCTGACGTGCTGCACGCCACCATCCGGGTCCGCCTCGGTGACCTCGACCTCGACATCGAGCTCCGGGTGGGCGACGGCGAGGTCGTCGCCCTCCTCGGGCCCAACGGCGCCGGGAAGACGACGGCCCTGCGCGCCATCGCCGGGCTCCAGCCCCTCGACGGCGGCCGGATCGAGCTCGACGGCACCGTCCTCGACGACCCGGGCACCGGCGCCTACGTGCCGACCGGGGACCGCCCGATCGGGGTCGTGTTCCAGGACTACCTCCTCTTCCCGCGCCAGAGCACGCTCGACAACGTCGCCTTCGGGCTCCAGGCGCGAGGTCGCAGCAAGGCCGCCGCCCGGGCCGAAGCCCGCGGCTGGCTCGAGCGGTTCGGGATCGCCGACCACGCCGACGACAAGCCGGCGATGTTGTCGGGCGGCCAGGCCCAGAGGGTCGCGCTGGCGCGCGCTCTCGCCACCGACCCGCAGCTGCTGCTCCTCGACGAACCGCTGGCCGCGCTCGACGCGACGACGCGCCTGCACGTCCGCACCGAGCTGCGCCGCCACCTCGCCACCTTCGACGGCGCCCGCCTGCTCGTGACCCACGACCCGCTCGACGCCGTCGTGCTCGCCGACCGCCTCGTGATCGTCGAGGCCGGGCGCATCACGCAGGAAGGCGCCCCCGCGGTCGTCACGTCGCGGCCGGCCTCGCCGTACGTCGCCCAGCTCGTCGGCATCAACCTGCTCGACGCGACCGCGAGCGGCGACCGCACGGTCCGGCTCGCCAGCGGCGCCGAGCTCACCGTCGCCGACCCGCTGCCCGGGCCCGCCGTCGCCGTCGCCATCCGCCCCCAGGCCATCGCGCTCCACCGCCACCGACCCGACGGCAGCCCCCGCAACACCTGGTCCGCCACCGTGGCCGACCTCGAGGCCGACCGCGACCGCGTCCGGGTCACCCTCGGCGGACCGGTGCCCGCCACGGCTGAGCTCACCCCCGCCGCCGTCGCCGAGCTCGAGCTGCTGTCCGGCACGCAGGTCTGGGCCAGCGTCAAGGCCGTCGACCTGGTCGCCTACGAGCGCTAGCCCCGGCCCCCGCCGTCAGGAAGCGCGGTCGGCGTAGCGGGCGAACTCCGCCGGCGGCAGCCAGCGCGTGTAGGTGGGTGACTGCGGCCAGCCGGGGGGCGAGTCCTGCCACTCCTCCTGGCGGCCGTACGGGAGGACGTCGACGAGCGGGAACGTGTGGCTGAGCTGCTCGACGCCCCGACCCTGCGTGTTGTAGGTGCGGTACACCGTGTCGCCGTCGCGGAGGAAGACGTTGAGCTGGAAGCCGCCGCCGGGAGGTGCGCCCATGTCGGCTGCGAACGGGCTGTTCGCCGACGAGTACCAGTCCATACGGTTCCCCACCCGGGCCTTGTAGGCGAGCACCTCTTCCATTGCGCCGTGGGTGACGACCACGAAGCGGGCGTCGTAGGGATCGAGGAACTCGAGCCGGGTGAACTGGCCGGTGTACGACGTGCAGCCGCCGCACTGCCACTCCTCGCCCGGTTCCCACATGTGGTTGTAGACGACGAGCTGCCGCTTGCCGCCGAACACGTCGACCAGGCGAACGGGCCGTCAGGCCCGTCGAGGACGTACTCGGGCAGCTCGACCATGGGCAGGCTCCGGCGGGCGGCGGCGATGGCGTCGAGCTCGCGCGTCGCCGCCTTCTCCCTCGCCCGCAGGTCGGCGAGGGCGGCCTCCCAGGTCTCGCGGTCGACGATCGGTGGGACCGCAACCGCCTGCTCGTCGTCCTTCGTGGCCGGTGTCGTCATCGGGGACTCCATTCGTCGTGATCGGTACGACCGTCCGCGGCCCCCGAACTCATCGGAAAGGTGGGTCGCCCGCCGTCAGCGCGACGAGCCGAACCACCGCTCGACGCGGCTCGACGCCCACCGCTTCTTTCCTTCGGCCTGCTCGGCACTCGGCTCGCGGAAGATGCCGAAGGGCGTCTGGCCGGGAAGGAACGTGACGTCGACCTCCGCCACCCGCTGGTCGCCGAACTCGAGGTAGCAGATGCCGCGGCCGCCGTAGGTGGGGAGGTCGCCTTCGCCCCGGGCCAGAGCAACGAGGCGGTCGGCGAGGGTGAGGGCCTGGCCCTCGGCGAAGACGCCCGCCTTCGGGGTGCCGATGCTGGTGACGTCGCCGACGGCGTAGACGCCGGGGAACGACGTCTCGAGCGTTGCCGGGTCGACCGGCACCCACCCGTCGACGGCGAGGCCCGACGCGGCCACGACCTCGGGCACGAGGTGCTTCGGTACCCCCAAGAGGAGGTCGTACGGGATCTCCGCGCCATCCTCGGCGACGACGGCGACGTGCCGCTCGACGTCGAGGTGCGAGACCACCCGGCTGGGCAGGAACTCGATGCCGCGTTCCTCGAAGGCGGCGAGCACGGCCTTGGACGCATCCGGCGCGGGCGGGATCGGCACCGGCAGCGGCATCACGAGCGTCACCGTCGACGCCTCGCGCACGCCGCGGGCGACAAGGTGAGCGTGGATGAGCAGCGCCGTCTCACTGGGTGCGGGCGGGCACTTGTACGGCGCGCCGCACACGGCGATGACGACCCGTCCGCCCTCGAAGCGGTCGATCACGTCACGGGCCGCCGTCGCCCCGGCGACGCTGTAGAACTCGTGGCCGTCCTCCAGGAGCCCGGGCGTCCCCGCGGGGTCCAGGTCGGCACCGAGGGCCACGACCAGGACGTCGCCCTCGAAGGGGCCGGCGTCGGTCTCGACCTTCTTGGCCACCGGATCGATCGACCGAATCGTGGTCTGCACGAATTGGACGCCCGGTTTCACGAAGTCGGCGTAGCGGTTGCGGACAGCGGCCGCGTCGCGCTTGCCGAACATCACGTCGAGCTTGGCGAACCCGAACACGAACGCATCGCTCTGGTCGATGAGCACGACGTCGGTCTCGTCGCCGAGCACCTCCGACAGCCGCGTCGTCAGCTCCAACCCACCGAACCCAGCACCCAGCACGAGCACCCTCATGAGCCGGAGCGTACAAGCGGCGCGGACACCGCTCGTTCGGTCAGACCGCGACGGTCGACGGTGCGACCGTCAGCGTTGCCAGAGCTCGGCTGGGGCCAGTGCGAGTTGCGCCGTGATCCGCTGCAGGATGCCGGTGACGATCTGCGGCTCCAACCACCGCCCGTGCCCGAAGAGGAGGTCGGGCGGGCGCCACTCGAAGACGCCCGTGTTCGGCAACTCGCCGCCCGCGGCCTTGAAGGCCTCGGCCGGCGACATGCGGAGCAGGTCGGGGATCGGCGTCCCCGGGAGCGTGATGAGGAGGTTGCCGCTGGTCTGCGCCGGCCCGCCGCGCCCGCCGACGCGCCACGTCTTCCGGAGGAAGTACGCGAAGGGGGTGTCGTTCCACGTCCCGCGCACGACGCCATAGCACTGCTCGCCCACACCGCGCCGGTCGGGCACCGCTTCGTGGTAGCGGCCGCCCTCGAACTCGGAGCCGTCGTGCTGGTACTCGAGCCCCCGCTCGGCCGCCCACGACGTCCAGGTGGGGTCGGGGTCGGTGACCCGCTGCACCGCGTCCGACCCCGGCCGCACCAGCGAGTTCACGATCCCCTTCAGAGTGAGCTTGCGCCGCGCCACCCGCCACCTCCGGATCGTCCCGACGAGCGCCGGCACGACCATCCGACCGTACCGCTCCCGCTCCCCCGCTCGCGGCGGGCGCAGACGAGTAGGAGCTAAGTCAACCGAGGGCGAGGGCGGGATGCGACCCTGCGCATCCGCCACCACGGACCGAACGGAGAACCCGAGGGCTGGCCCGACGGGACGGAGCGCGTGCTGGTACTGGCTCCGACGCCGACGGCAAACGCCAACTGGGGCCCGACCAGCCGCCCCGTGCCGCAGTGGACCCGCCCCGGCGCGACCCCAGTGGACACCCTCGGCCGCGACGGCCACGACCACTGACCGACCTCGACGAAGGCGCCGACCTCCTCGAACGACTCGCTGACGTCATCCGAGCCGTGGACGACACGGCACGAGCCGGCACGAAGGACACGCCGACACAGGACGACATCCGCCCAACCCGGAAGCGACGGTGACACCTCCGGAGACGGCTCCTCGATCGCGGTCACGCGGGCTGCGGGTCAGCCGTGGGTCGACGTGGGCTCGCTCGCCCCAGCGTGGAGCAGGTGCGCGTTCTCAGAGATGGGGCCGCGGACCATGCGGAGGTGGACCCCGACATCGTCGTCACCGCGCGGGTTCGGTGGGAGTTCGCAGATCAGGTGGATGTCCTCTGGCTCGAGGTCGTAGAGGTCGTCGCTGACCTCTGCCCCACTCGCGAGACGGCAGCCTCGGCTCAGGTAGAAGCCCACCGCAGAGTCGCCGGGAGTGGCGGAGACGTAGATGGCCCCCTTTCCGATGGCTCGAGCGCGGTCGGCGGCCACTCGCCAGAGAACCGATGCGACGCCGCGGCGGCGATGCGAGCGGTCGACATGCAACAACGCGAGCCAAACAGTGTCGGGCCCGAAGACGGGGTCGACGATCACGATGCCCGCGAGCTCGTCCTCCGCGAACGCGCCCACGAAGTGCGCTCCGCCGGCCACGATCGGCTGGGCGAACTCAATCATCCCGGCGACGCTGTGATCGCCGTTGCCGACCGGATCCCATCCGGGCACCTGGACGTCGAACGGGCTCGACAGGAGTTGGCCGTCCTCGACCCTGTACCGGACGTGCTGGTGCTCGCACCGGTCGATCTCTCGAAGCCGCGGCAGGTCCGCGAGCGTGAGATCCCGGATCGCCACGGTCGCCCACATCGCTGAGGCTACGGCCTCCCTGACGGGCTGAATGCCCCAGAAGTGCGTTCCGGGGCACCCTGACCGACGACGCGGCCGCTGCGGCCGACCCTCGAGAGCTCGACGGCACCGTCGGCGCCGTGGACCTCGACGCCCTCGTCGATGGCAGCGGTACTGGTCCAGGTGGCGCGGTTGCGGATCATCTCGCGGCGGTCGGTGCGCAGGGCTCGGTCGTTGCGCCGGGTCGCGCGGCCGGCGGCAACCTCGGCGAGGTTGTGCTCGTCAATGGGCGCTGACGTCGAGCCTGCGCCCGCTCAGTACGACTCGGTCGACTCCGTCGACTCGGTCGGTTCCGAGCCGTCGGTGCACATCTGCGGCTCCTCGTACGGCTCGGTGTACGTGGGTTCGACGTACGGCTCCACCTGCGGCTCGATGTACTGATCGGCGGCGGCGTACGGATCGGCCGCGTACGAATCGCCGGCGTAGTCGTAGCCCTGGACCGACACCTGGGCGTCGGCCAGCGCCTCCTGGATCTGGCCCGCCGTCGAGTCGGTCACGTCGCTGAACGGCCGCGCCTCCTCGCTCGTGTACTCGAATGTGAGCGGCCCGGCATCCAGGCCGAAGCTCACCTCCTTGTAGCCGTCGCCATCCCGATCGGTGTCCCACGACCCCTTGACGCCTGCACCTGCACCGAAGCCGTAGCCGAGCTTCACCAGGTCGTCGCCGCTCGTCGTGGGATCGAGCTCGCCGATCTTGCCGTAGTTCTCGTACGCCGTCGCCTGCACGCTCAACCCGGCCTCGTGCTCGCCGACGTAGTAGGCCGCCTCGACCTTGACGATGTTGTGGCCGCCATCGGCGCCCTCCGCGTTTTCGCCGGCGATGCCGAGCTTCACGCCGTGCGAATCGCCTCCGTGACTGTCGTCCCAGCTACCGAACCCGGCCTCGCCGTCGAGGTACTTGTACTCGTACCCATCGCCGGACGCCGCCGCTGACTCATCGGTGCCGAAGATCCCGCCGCCGTCCCCGTAGATCACCTCGGCGTACTGCTGGGGGTTCTCGGCCACCGCCGCCTCGTCCACCCCGAAGTACCCGGCTTCGGCGCCTTCGCTGCCGGCGCCGGCGCCGCCCTCGCCCTCGCCCAGATCGTCGCTCATGGGCAGATTGTGACAGGCGGGGCGGCGGCGTGTCGTCCCCCGTCCGGGGGATCCGCGGAGGTCGAGGCGGTAGCCGAGGAGCCAGATCCCCGGCACGGGCTCCCAGTCGATGGCTGAATCCGCAATCGTTTCGGCCGGGGTCCCGCACTGGCGTCCGGGAGCGCCTTCATTCGCCGTTCAGCGGGCGAGGAGATCGAGGAGTTCGCCGGCGACCCACCAGTGGCGCACCCGCCCGGCGACTCCCGCGCCGGCGATGTCGGCCGGACGGAGCACCTCGCGCTCGACGAGGACGTGCACGGCGTTCCGGGCGGCGGGGGCGCTGACCCCGAGGAGCTCGACGACCGCGGAGACGTCGACGGCGGGGTGTTCGAGCAGGAGGGGTATGAGCCGGTGCGCGGCTGCGTCGGCGCGGAGGTCGGTGATGCGCTCGGGCCATGAGCGGGCCAGGTCGGTGATGTCGGCGAGTGTGCGCCCGGCGTCGATGGCCGCTCGTTCGAGCGTGGCGGCGAACCAGGCGACCCATCGGTCGGGTCCGTCGGTGCGGAACAGGGTCAGGCCGGCGAGGTAGCCGCCGACGTCGCGTAGGAACGCGACCGACACCGGGGGTGGCGCGGTGGTGCCGAGTCGGCGGCGAAGCAGCCAACCGATGAGGATCCGGCCGAGCCGGCCGTTGCCGTCGGCGAAGGGGTGGATCGTCTCGAACTGCGCGTGGACCAGCGCGGCTTGGGTCACGGGATCGTGAGCTGTCCCGTTCGCGTAGGCGACCAGGTCGGCCATCAGGTCGGCTATCCGGTCCGGGGGGGCGGCGACGTGCGCCGCCCGGTGGGGGGTGGGGCCACCGACCCAGCCGAGCCGGTCCCGCCATGCGCCGACGTGGGCGGGGTCGAGGTCCGAGGTGGCCATGAGCACTCGGTGCCAGTCGAACAGGAGATGTGTCGTCAACGGCCCCCAGTGAGCGAGGGCGGCGTCCACGGCCCGGAGGTTGCCGGCGACCCACGCAGCGGGGCCGCCGATGCTCGGATCACGGTCGGCGAGCGCGACAAGCTCCGCCGGGGCGTTGATCGCTTCGATCCGGCTGGACGCGACACCCTCGGCTCGAAGGAGCAGCCGGGCCGGGATCTCGAGCCGCGGGTCCAGCGCGACCGCGGCCTCAAGCGCGCCCTCGGCCCGGGCCACTGCCCGCATCGCGGCAGTGCCCGGTTCGCCGTAGCTGGCCAACAGTGCCGGGACGAACGCGTCGACCGAGCGCCCCTCCCACTCGACGCTGACGACTTGATGGCCCATCGGGTCAGCCTTTCCCAACAACACGAGTTAAGAAAGGCTAGCGGCGTCAACCTTTCCCATCTCCTCCAACGCCGGGACGGTCTCCATCGCCTAGGTGCCATCGAAGCGCGCCCTTTAGGCGGTAGCGGCGCGGCGGTTGACGCCTCGGAGGGAGCGTTTGCGGGCGTTGGAGCGGTCGACGACTCGGGCTGCCAGTTCCCGCGGGGTAGCGACGGATGATGTTGTCCGCTTCGGACACCCACGCCGTCACATCGCCCTCAGGAACCGCATCGAGCCGGCGTCCGACTTCCTTGCTCATCGCTCCACGCTCCACGGTCGTCCTCCCGGGCGTCCCGGGCCTCCCGGGCCGTTGGCTACAGCGATGGCTACACGTGACCAGCAGGCGACACCAGCACGAGCAGCGCCCCTCACCGAATCGCAGGTCAGGGGCGCTTTCTGTGGTCGGGCTGAGAGGATTCGAACCTCCGACCTCTTGACCCCCAGTCAAGCGCGCTAACCAAACTGCGCCACAGCCCGGAGGCGGCGACTCTAGCCATCGCCCCCTGGGACCATCGAAACGCCTTCGGCCCGGTCAGTCGACGATCCCGGCCAGCTGCAGCGTGCGCCACCCGAGGTAGACGACAGTCGCCGCGACCAGCAGCTTGAAGTGCCACGGCGCCCTGATGTCCTCGCCCTCGGGCAAGCCGAGCGGCTCGGCGAGCTGGATGCCGCAGCTGGGGCAGCGGCCGTCGACAGGGAGCGAGTTCGGGTTCCAGAACTTCGCGCAGTCCTCGCACCAGGGCATGGCGGTCAGACGGGCGGCACGCCGTGGCGGCGATCGGAGAAGTGCCGGGACTTGCCCTCGGCCATCGCCAGGCGGGCCACGATCTGGTGGCGCAGCTCGCCAGGTTGGACGACCGCGTCGACGACGAGCTCGGACGCCAGGCGCAGGAGGTCGACGTCCTCCTCGTACAGCCGGCGCTGCTCGGCGATGAACGCGGAGCGCTCGTCGAGGTCGTCGATGGCGGCGATCTTGTTGGCATAGACGGCGTTGACCGCGGCGTCGGGACCCATCACCGCGATCTTGGCGGTGGGCAGGGCGATGGTGGCCTCCGGCTCGAAGGCGGGGCCCGACATCGCGTACAGCCCCGCGCCATAGGCCTTGCGCAGGATGACGGACACCTTGGGCACCGTCGCCTCCGACACCGCGGTGATCATCTTGGCGCCGTGGCGGATGATCCCCTGGCGCTCCACCTCGGTGCCGATCATGAACCCGGGCACGTCGGCCAGGAACACGAGGGGGACGCTGAACGCGTCGCACAGCCAGATGAAGCGGGCCGCCTTGTCGGCGGAGTCGACGAACAGCACGCCACCCCGCACCGCCGGGTTGTTGGCGACGATGCCGACCGGTCGGCCCTCGAGCAGCCCGAATCCGGTGACGAGCTCCGCTGCGAACAGGGGCTTGAGCTCGAAGAACGACTCGGCATCGACCAGCGCGTCGATGGCCTCGTGGACGTCGAAGGGGACGTGCTCGTCGGCCGGCACGAGGTCGACGGTGAACTCGCGGCCTGCGTCGGCCCGCTCGTAACGGGGCGGGTCGGTCCGCCACGAGCCCGGCAGGTACCCGAGGAACGCCTTGGCCTGGTCGATGGCGTCGGCGTCGTCGACGGCGAGGTTGTCGCCGCAGCCCGACACCGATGCGTGCATCCGGGCGCCGCCCATCTCCTCGAGCGTCGCCTGCTCGTTGATGACGATCTCGGCCATGCGGGGCGACCCGAGGTACATGGAGGCGTTGCCCTCCACCATGATCACGACGTCGCAGAACGCCGGGATGTAGGCACCCCCGGCGGCCGACGGGCCGAAGAGGCAGCAGATCTGAGGCACCTTCCCCGACAGCCGCACCTGGTTGTAGAAGATCCGCCCGGCGCCCCGGCGGCCGGGGAAGAGCTCGACCTGGTCGGTGATGCGGGCGCCGGCCGAGTCGACGAGCCAGAACACGGGCAGCTCGTCCCGCAGCGCCCGCTCGGTGAGGCGCACGATCTTCTCCACCGTGCGGGCCCCCCACGACCCCGCCTTCACGGTCGGGTCGTTGGCCATCACGCACACCGGCCGGCCCTCCACACGACCGACGCCGGTGACGACGCCGTCGGCCGGGAGGTCGGTCGCCGACGCGTTGGCCAGCAGGGCGTCCTCCACGAACGACCCTTCGTCGAGCAAAAGGGCGAGGCGGTCGCGCACGAACAGCTTCCCCTGGCGGGCGAGCTTCTCGCCCTCCTTGTGGAGGTTGCCCTTCAAGGCCCGTTCGCCGGCCGCCGCTATGTCCTCCATCTGACGCGACCCTATGACGCCGGGTACGCCGCTCCCGGTCCCTGCTCCTCGAGCACGACCACGAGGGCCGCCACCAGCTCGACGAAGGCGTGCAGCACGACGAGGGCGTCGACGAGGAGCCGGTGCGGGCCGGCCTGGTGCACCTTGGGGCCGGTCGCCAACGAGGCGGTCAGCGGCACGAGCTCGGTGCCGGCGCTGAGCGTGAGCTGGCCGAGGTCGCCGCCCCAGTGCGCCGGCACCAGCATCGCCGTCTCCACCATGCCGGGCGGGGCCGCGGTGTGGTCGTGGACGAGGATGTCGACGTGCCGGCCGCTCCACGGCGCCCGCATCGACACCACCCAGCCGATCCAGTGGACCCACTCCTGGGGCGGCGGGTCGCCGGGGTGGTACACGAGCGGCGGGGCGGGCCGGTCGAAGCGCCACCAGATGCGCCCGCTCACGCCCGACGGGGTGTGCAGCGAGCCGGAGTGCAGCGTGGGCTCCTCGACGGCCCAGTGGCGGCCGCTCCACTCGCCCAGCAGCGGGTGCTGCGGCGGCGGCAGGGCCCGCAGCGTCTCGAGCGCGGCTTGGAACGACGGCAGCGCGGCGGCCAGCCCGGAGTCCCAGTCGTAGCGGCTGGCCTCGATCTGCGCCTGCTGCGCCTCGCTCTCGGACGCGATGGTCTGTCGCAGCTCCCGCGCCCGGGCCAGCTCGTCTTCGAACACCGGCGGAACCGTACAAGCGCCAGCCCCGTCGATGAGGAAGCGGCTAGAGGCGGCGGACGGCGAGGACGGCGATGTCGTCGGTGATCGGCGTCGACGAGAAGTCGCGGGCTGCTTCGACCAGCGCCTTGCACAGCACCTGCGAGTCGACGCCGGGGTCCCGGCGGATGAAGCTGGCGATCCGCTCCTCCCCGAACTGCGACTGCCCGGCCCGGGCCTCGGCGAGGCCGTCGGTGTAGACGACGAGCAGGTCGTCGACGTCGAGCGCCAGCTCGCGGCTGTGGAACGACGCGTTCGGGTCGAGGAGCAGCAGCGGACCGGTGGCCTCCAGCGCCTGCATGTCGCGGTCGTGCCACAGCCAGCCGGCGGGGTGGCCCGCCGAGGCGAAGCGCACCGTCGCCGCATCGCTGTCGAGCACGCCGACGAAGATCGACACGAACTCCTCGGACCGGGCGTGGCGCGACATCCGCTCGTTCAGCACCTCGAGGGCCTGCCCCGGGTCGCGGTACTCGTGGAGGAACACCCGCAGGAGCTCCTTCGCCTGGAACGCTGTGATCGACGGCTCGATGCCGTGGCCGGTGACGTCGCCGATGACGACGGCCACCCGCGTGGCGGACAGGGGGTAGACGTCGTAGAAGTCGCCAGCGAGCAGGCCGGTGCCCGGTTGGTAGATGCGCCCGATGTCGTAGCCGGCGACCGGTGGGAGCTCGTCGGGCGCCAGGCGCTGGGCCCACTGGCGGGGGGCCAGCTCCTCCTGCGAGAGCACCTCCTCGGCCCGGCGCTCGATGATCGAACGGCCCTCGAAGAGCCGGGCCTCCCGGATGAAGTCGCGCCCGTAGACCAGCGCCATCGCCACGGGGACGAGCACGAACGCGAACAGCACGTCGACCTCGCCCTGCGACGAGAACGACACGGCCAGCGAGGCCAGGGCGATGACCGAGTACAGGAGCGACGTGTGCAGCTCCTTGCGGAACAGCGAGCGGGCCAGCACGGTGGCGTCGCTGGAAGGGCCCGTCTCGCTGCCCAGCCGCTGCTCGACCTTGCGGAGGTAGCGGGCGGATCGGCCCCACACCACCGCTGCGATCAGGCAGCCAGCAGCGACGACGGCCAGGATCGGCTTGTCCATGCTTCGATCCAGCGTAGGGCCAGGGCCGCCGGTGGCGCGATCGGCGACCGACGGTCGGGGTCGCCGGGCGCTCAGCTGGTTCGGCGCCGCACCCGCAGCTTCACAGGCACGCCGCCCAGGTCGAACGCGTCGCGGAGCTGGTTCTCGATGAACCGCAGGTACGACCGCGGCAGGTCTCGGTTCGTGAACAGCGTGAACGTCGGCGGGTCGGTGGCGCCCTGCGTGGCGTAGAGGATGCGGGCCCCGTCGGGCGCGGGCTGGCGGGCCTGGGCGGCCCGGACGACGTCGTTGACCCGCCGGGTCGGGACTCGCCGGTGGTACGCCTCGATGGTGGTGGCCAGCGTCGGGAGCAGCTTCTGCACGCCCTTGCCGGTGAGAGCCGAGACCGTGAGGATCGGCGAGTCCCCCACGAAGTGGAGCATCCGGTTCACGTCGTCGTGGATCTGGGTGCGCTGCTCGGTGTCGAGCAGCTCCCACTTGTTCAGCAGGACGATCACCGGGCACCCGGCGCCGTCGACGCGCTCGGCCAGCCGCTGGTCCTGGGCGGTGATGCCGACGGTGGCATCGATCACCAGGATGGCGACGTCGGCGAGGTCGACGGCCTGCAGCGCCCGCACCAGCGAGTAGTACTCGGTGCCGTCGTCGATCTTGCTCTTGCGCCGCATGCCGGCGGTGTCGACGAAGCGGATGGGCCCCTCGTCGGTCTCGACCACCGTGTCGATGGTGTCCCGGGTGGTGCCGGGGAGGTCGTGGACGACAGCGCGGTCCTCGCCGATGAGGCGGTTGAACAGCGTCGACTTGCCCACGTTGGGCCGACCGACGATGGCGACGGAGAACAGGCGAGGCTCGTCCGGGGCGTCGTCGTCGGGGACCTCGACCTCCTCGTCGGGGAACCCGTCGACGAGCACGTCGAGCATGTCGCCGGTGCGCCGCCCGTGCAGGGCCGACACCGGGTACGGCTCCCCCAGACCCAGGGCCATCAGGTCCCAGATGGCGTTCTCGCGGTTCTCGGAGTCGACCTTGTTGGCCACGAGCAGCACCCGCTTGGCGACCCGGCGGACCACCTCGGCGGCCCGGGCGTCCTCGTCGGTGACCCCGGTGGCGGCGTCGACGACGAACAGCACGGCGTCGGCCTCGGTCATCGCCTTCTCGCTCTGCCGGCTCACCTTCTCGTCGAGGCTGTCGCCGCCCGGCAGCCAGCCGCCGGTGTCCACGAGCACGAAGGAACGGCCCCGCCACTCGGCATCGACCTCCTTGCGGTCGCGGGTGACGCCGGGGCGCTCTTCGACGATGGCCTCCCGCCGCCCGACGACGCGGTTCACCAGCGTCGACTTGCCCACGTTCGGGCGGCCGACGACGGCGACGACCGGGCGCCTCATCGCGACGCTCCGGCGGTGGCCACGGCCGAGCCGGTCAGGGCTTCGCGCAGAGCAGCGCCGTCGGTGGGGACGACCTCGACGGGCCGGGGCAGGTCGCCCGGGCCGGTGCCGTCGAGGAACCGGCCCTGCGACAGGCACACGTCGGGGAGCAGGTAGCGGTGGCCGACGGGCTCGTCGGCCAGGACGCGGGCGAGGTCCTCCCCCACCAGCAGGCCGGCCACGCCGACGTTGCCGCCGAAGAACCGGTTCTCCACCGGCAAGACCCGCACGTCGTCGCGTCCGCTGGCGGCCAGGAGGGGGCGCAGCACCTCGGCGCCGTAGGTCCCCGTGAGGACGGCCACCGGCGCGGACCGCCGGGGCCGCAGGTGGACGACGTCGCCGGGCGCCGACCGCACGCCTCGAGCTGCGCCAAGGCCCATGCCGCCTTCGACGGCGCTCGCCCACTGCTCCGCATCGGGGGCCTCGTCACGTCGCTCGGGGCGGCTCTGCCGCGGAGCGCGATACGGCTCGTACTCGCCGTCGGCGTCGGCCCAGGCGAAGAAGCCGGCCCGCACACCGGTGACGGCATCGGCATGGCCGGTGAATTCGAGCTCGAACGTGCGGGCCATCCCGATGCCGTCCTCGTGCATCGGGAAGCCGTCGTAAGCCTCAGCGGCGGGGAACGGCCGGCCCGCGAGGAGGTAGTACTCGTCGGCGGCGTAGGCCAGGCGGCGCCCGAGGACGGAGCTGAACAGCTCCTGCCAGCCCTCGACGCAGTCGACGACGGCGGCCGCCTCCTCGGTCGTGTGGGGCCGCATGTCGGGCTCGTTGCCATAGCGGCTGACGCCGAGGGGCACGACGGCCACCGACGCCAGCTCCGGGAAGCGGTCGAGCACGCCGACGAACGTGTCGTCGAGCACGGCGCCGTCGTTGACGCCGGGGCACACGACGACCTGGCCGTGCACCTCGATGCCGCGGTCGAGCAGGGCCCGGAGCCAGCGCAGGCTGGTGGCGCCCCGCCGGTTGCGCAGCATGGCGGCCCGGACGTCGGGGTCGGTGGCGTGGATGGAGACGTTGAGCGGGCTGAGCCGCTCGGCGACGACCCGCTCGAGGTCGGCCTCGGTGAACCGGGTGAGCGTGGTGAAGTTCCCGTAGAGGAACGACAGCCGGTAGTCGTCGTCCTTCTTGTAGAGGCTGCGCCGCAACCCGGGCGGGAGCTGGTGGATGAAGCAGAAGGCGCAGTGGTTGTCGCAGGACTGGAGCGCGTCGAACAGCGCCGAGTGCACCTCGACGCCGAGGGGCTCGCCGTCGACCTTGGCCACGTCGACGCTCAGCTCGAGGCCGCCCCTCAGCACGTCGAGGGCGACGTCGGGCCCGTCGGTGAGCAGCCGGTAGCGGATCAGGTCCCGGGGCACCTCCCCGTTGACCGCCACCAGCTCGTCGCCCACGGCGAGGCCCACCCGCTCGGCGGGTGAGCCAGGCGCGACGGCGACAACACGGGGAGCGGACATTGGGTCGACCAGGGTACGGGTCGGGTCTGCGGGCACCCCCATTACCCTCCTCGCCCATGCCCGTCGACAAGGTGCTCCTGGCCGCTCCTCGCGGCTTCTGCGCCGGCGTCGAGATGGCCATCAAGGCGCTGGCGTGGATGGTGCGGGCCTTCGAGCCGCCCGTGTACTGCTACCACGAGATCGTCCACAACCAGCTCGTCGTCGACCGCTTCGAGCAGCTCGGCGTCGTGTTCGTCGATGACATCACCGAGGTGCCGGAGGGGATGCCGATCATGCTGTCGGCCCACGGGTCGGCGCCGGAGGTGGTCACCGCCGCCCGGGCCCGGGGCTCGGTGGTGGTGAACGCGGTGTGCCCGCTCGTCACCAAGGTCCACCACGAGGTCAAGCGCCGGGCCGGCGACGGCTACCGCATCCTCTACGTCGGCCACCACGGCCACGAGGAGGCGGTGGGCACGATGGCCGTGGCCCCGGCGTCGATCGACCTCGTCGAGACCGCCGACGACGTCGCCGCCCTCGGGCTGTCCGAGCAGCCCGTCGCCCTGCTGGCCCAGACCACGCTGTCGCACAGGGAGTGGGCCGACGTCGCCGCCGCGGCCCGCCAGCGCTTCCCCGACCTGTGGGAGCCGGGCCAGTCCGACCTCTGCTTCGCCACCACCAACCGGCAGTCGGCGCTCGTGGCGATGGCCCCCCGCTGCGACGCCATCGTGGTGATCGGCTCGGCCAACTCCTCCAACACACGGGCCCTCGAGCGACTGGCCGGCGAGGCGGGCTGCCCCACGGTGATCAGGGTCAACGGCCCCGACGAGGTCCCCGACGACCTGCACGGCGTCGTCGGCCTCACCGCCGGCGCGTCGGCCCCCGAGGAGCTCGTCGAGGCGGTGGTCGCGAAGCTGGCGCCGACCGAGGGCGTCGAGCACGTCCGCATCACCGACGAGGACGAGTACTTCCCGCCCCCGCGCGAGCTGCGCGACCTCCTCGCCTCCATCGACGTCGTGGCCACGGCCATGGTGGGCGGCGACGTCGGCCGGCGGCCGGCCGTCCTCGACCGGGAGTTGCTCGCCTCCGACGTCCTCGCGGCGCTGCGCTAGTGACCCGAGTCGGAGGTTGATGGTGGGATCCGGCGAGTCAGGGGCGTCGCTCGCAAGGACGACGACGCAGGCTGGGAGGACCCAGTCAATGGAGGAGGACGCCGCGAGGCGTCCCTGGCCGCCGAGACCGCCGTCGAATTTTCGACTCGGGTCATTAGCGGGGGGGGGGGGGGGGGGGGGGGGGGGGGGGGGGGGGGGGGGGGGGGGGGGGGGGGGGGGGGGGGGGGGGGGGGGGGGGGGGGGGGGGGGGGGGGGGGGGGGG
>JACDCH010000132.1 GCA_013694495.1 Acidimicrobiia bacterium
GGTCACCGCCCCGCCCTACGACGTGATCGACGGGGCCGAGCGGGCGGCGCTGGCGGCGGCGCACCCGGCCAACGCCGTGCACGTCGACTGCCCCGTGGGCGACCTCGGCACCGGGGGCAGCGGCGCCGGGACCGAGTCGGCCGACCCCTACGCCGACGCCGGCGCCACGTTCCAGGCGTGGCTGGTCGCCGGCGACCTCGTCGCCGATCCCGCCCCCTCGTTCACGCTCTACCGGATGTCGTTCGCCGACGAGACCGGCCGGGCCCGTTCCACGACCGGGGTCATCGGCGCCCTCGGCCTCGAGCCTCCGGGCCAGGGCGACGTGCTCCCGCACGAGCGCACCACGCCCAAGGCGAAGAGCGACCGGCTCGACCTGCTGCGCGCCGCCCGGGCGAACCTGTCGCCGGTGTGGGGCCTGTCGCTGGCCGAGGGCCTGTCGGCGCTGCTCGAGCCGGCGGGCCCGCCGCTCGCCGAGTGGAACGACCCCGACTTCGTCACCCACGCCGCCTGGCGCGTCGACGACCCCGACGCCGTCGCCGCGATCCGCGCCGCCGTCGCCAGCGCGCCCGTGGTGATCGCCGACGGCCACCACCGCTACCAGACCTGCCTCGACTACCAGGCCGAGGTCGGCGCCACCGTGCCGGGGGCGGACGCCACGCTCTGCCTCGTGGTCGAACTGGTCGAGTCGCAGCTCACCGTGCAGCCGATCCACCGGCTCCTCACGGGCCTGCCCGCCGGCTTCGACGTGCTCGAGGCGCTGGCGCCGACGTTCGACGTGATCGAAGCCGGGCCGCCGCCCGGGCCCGAGGTGCTCGAGCGGATGGCGGCCGACGGGGCCCTGCTGCTCGTCCTCCCCGGCGGGAGCTGGCTGCTGCACCCGCGCGCCGAGGCCCTGGCCGACGTCCCCGACCTCGACTCGTCCCGCCTCGACGCCGCCCTCGAGGGCTTCCCCGAGCACGGCCTCGCCTACCAGCACGGCGTGGCCCAGGTCGTCGACGCCGTCGAGTCCGGCCGGGCCGACGCCGGCTTCCTGCTCCGCCCCGTCACCGTCGCCCAGATCGCCGACGTGGCCCACGCCCGCGACCGCATGCCGCCCAAGACCACGTTCTTCTGGCCCAAGCCCCGGACCGGCGTGGTCTTCCGCTCCCTCGCCTGAGGAACTGGCTGCGTCGCTAGGCGATGTCCCAGGAGGCGCCGCTGCGGAGCAGACCGGCTAGGTCGCCCGGGCCCTTCTGCGCCATCGCGGCATCGAGCTGGCGGGTGCTCTCCTCGACGTACTCCGCCCGCGCGACCGAGCGGAAGACGCCGATCGGCGTCGGTTCGTACGGGCCCCGGGCCAGCCGGGACAGGGCGAAGGCCAGGCCGGGGTCGTCGCGCGACGCGTCGTGCACGAGGACGCGCTCCTCGCCGGCCTCGGCAACGGTCGTGATGCGCAGGCGGCCGTCGGGGTCGGCCACGACGCAGCGCTCCCCGTCGGCGCCGAAGCGGATCGGCTCGCCGTGCACGAGCGGGATCAGCATGTCGGCGCGCGACTCCTTGCCGGTGACCTTCTCGAAGGCGCCGTCGTTGAAGACGTTGCAGTTCTGGTAGATCTCGACCACGGCCGAGCCCTTGTGGGCGTGGGCCTGGCGCAGCGTGTCGAGCATGTGGTTGCGGTCCATGTCGTGGGTACGGGCCACGAACGTGGCCTCGGCGCCCAGCGCCAGGGACACCGGGTTGAACGGGTGGTCGAGGCTGCCGAACGGCGTCGACTTCGTGACCTTCCCGACCTCCGACGTGGGCGAGTACTGGCCCTTCGTCAGCCCGTAGATCTGGTTGTTGAAGATCAGGATCGTGAGGTTCACGTTGCGACGCAGCGCGTGGATGAGGTGGTTGCCGCCGATCGACAGGGCGTCGCCGTCGCCGGCCACGACCCACACGTCGAGGTCCGGGCGGGCCAGCGCCAGCCCGGTGGCGATGGCCGGCGCCCGCCCGTGGATCGTGTGCATCCCGTAGGTGTTCATGTAGTACGGGAACCGTGCGGCGCAGCCGATGCCCGAGATGAACACCGTGTCCTCGCGCCGCACGGCGAGCTCGGGCATCAGCATCTGGACGGCGGCGAGGATCGAGTAGTCGCCGCAGCCTGGGCACCACCGCACCTCCTGGTCGCTCGACCAGTCCTTGCGGGTCGTGGGGGACGGCAGATCGACGGTCGTCATCTGTGCTTCTCCAGGATCGTGGGGATCTCGCCGTTCGTGCCATCTGGTTCGCTCGCAAGCTCGCTCACGGGACGAGGCCTCCGAGGTGGTCGAGGAACGCCTGCTCGAGCTCGCCGGACGTGAACGGCGCGCCCTGGACCTTGGTGATGGGCCGGGCGTCGACGAGGTACTCGGCCCGCACCATCTTCGAGAGCTGGCCGAGGTTCATCTCCGGCACCACCACCCTCGGGTAGCCGCGGAGCACGTCGCCGAGGTCGGCCGGGAACGGGTTCAGGTGCACGAGGTGGGCGTGGGCGATCCGGCGCCCCCGGGCCCGCACGCGGTTCACGCCGCCGTCGATGGCCCCCCAGGTGGAACCCCAGCCGAGCACCAGGAGCTCGGCGTCGTCGACGTCGCCGGTGAGCTCGACGAGCGGGATGTCGTCGGCGATCCCGGCGATACGGGCGGCCCGCAGCCGCACCATGCGCTCGTGGTTGGCCGGGTCGTAGCTGATGTTGCCCGACCCGTCCTCCTTCTCGATGCCGCCGATGCGGTGCATGAGGCCCGGCGTGCCGGGCACGGCCCAGGGCCGGGCCAGCGTGTCGGGGTCGCGCAGGTAGGGCCAGAAGTCGGCCTCGCCCTTGGCGTCGACGTGGTTCGGCTCAGTGGTGAACGGAACCGAGATGTCGGGCAGGTCGGCGACGTCCGGCAGGCGCCACGGCTCGGAGCCGTTGGCGATGTACCCGTCGGACAGGAGCACGACCGGGGTGCGGTACTTGAGCGCGATCCGGGCCGCCTCGATGGCCACCTCGAAGCAGTGGCTCGGGCTCTTGGCCGCCACGATCGGCAGCGGCGACTCGCCGTGCCGGCCGTACATCGCCATCAGCAGGTCGCTGGCCTCGGTCTTGGTGGGCAGGCCGGTGGAGGGGCCGCCCCGCTGGATGTCGATGATCACGAGCGGCAGCTCGAGGCTCACCGCCAGGCCCATGGTCTCGCCCTTGAGGGCGACGCCCGGCCCGCTCGTGGTGGTGACGGCGAGGTGGCCGCCGAAGGCGGCCCCGAGCGCGGCGCCGATGCCGGCGATCTCGTCCTCGGCCTGCAGCGTGCGTACCCCGAAGTTCTTGTGCTTCGACAGCTCGTGGAGGATGTCGCTGGCGGGTGTGATCGGGTAGCCGCCGAGGAACAGCGGCAGCTTCGCCTGCGTCGCCGCGGCGATGAGCCCCCAGGCCAGCGCCGTGTTGCCGGTGATGTTCGTGTAGGTGCCCGGGGCCTGCACGGCCGGGCGCACCGAGTACGGGTGGTCGAAAAGCTCGGCCGTCTCGCCGAAGGCGAAGCCGGCCTTGAAGGCGGCGACGTTCGAGTCCCTCACGAGCGGCTTCGAGGCGAAGCGCTTCTCGATCCAGGCCAGGGTCCCCTCGACGGGACGCGTGTACATCCACGACACGAGGCCGAGGGCGAAGAAGTTCTTCGACCGGTCGGCGTCGCGGGGCTTGACCCCGAAGGGCGCGGCAGCGTCCTTCGTGAGCTGGGTCATGGGGACCTCGTAGACCCGATACCCGTCGAGGGCGCCGCTCTCGAGCGGGTTCTCGGCGTACCCGGCCTTGGTGAGGCTGCGCTCGTCGAACGTGTCGGTGTTGACGATGACCGCGCCGCCGGGCACGAGCCGGTGCAGCTCGGACTTCAGCGCCGCCGGGTTCATCGCCACCAAGACCTGCGGGGCGTCGCCCGGCGTGGTGATCTCGTGGTCGGAGATGTGGATCTGGAACGCGGAGACGCCGGCCAGCGTCCCGGCCGGCGCCCGGATCTCGGCCGGGAACTCGGGCAGCGTGGCCAGGTCGTTGCCGACCAGCGCGCTGACGCTCGTGAACCGGTCGCCCGTGAGCTGCATGCCGTCGCCGGAGTCGCCCGCGAAACGAATGATGACCCGATCGACCTCGACCGGAACGGGCCGTGCGGGTCGTTCAGCGGTGTCGGACACCTCTCCCCCTTCGGGCCTGACGCCGTTGTCACGCCCGCGACCACGGTACCAAGGCCGTCACCGCCCTCCGGCCACCCGCGAGGGGCGTTTCCGGTTCGGGGGGCGGGGCAGCCGCCCGTCAGGCGATGGTGATCGACGCGTCGAGGTAGACGTCCTGGATGGCGTTGAGGAGGGACACGCCCTCGGCCATCGGGCGCTGGAACGCCTTGCGGCCCGAGATCAGACCGGTGCCGCCGGCCCGCTTGTTGATCACGGCGGTGCGGACGGCCTCGACCGTGTCGCTGTCGCCCTTCGACTCGCCGCCGCTGTTGATGAGGCCGGACCGACCCATGTAGCAGTTGGCGAGCTGCCAGCGGCACAGGTCGATCGGGTGGTCGGTGGTGAGCTCGTCGTAGACCAGCTTCGACGTCTTGCCGAAGCCCTTGATGGCGTTGTAGCCGCCGTTGTTGGTGGGCAGCTTCTGCTTGATGATGTCGGCCTCGATGGTGACGCCGATGTGGTTGGCCTGGCCCGTGAGGTCGGCGGCGGCGTGATAGTCGGTGCCGTCGACCTTGAACGCGTCGTTGCGCAGGTAGCACCACAGCACCGTGAACATCCCGAGCTGGTGGGCGTGGGCGAACGCCTCGCTCACCTCCTGGATCTGCCGGGTGGATTCCTCGCTGCCGAAGTAGATCGTGGCGCCGACGCCGGCGGCGCCGAGCTCGAACGCCTGGTCGACCGAGCCGTACATCACCTGGTCGAACCGGTTCGGGGCGGTGAGCAGCTCGTTGTGGTTCATCTTCACGATGAACGGGATGCGGTGGGCGTAGCGCCGCGACGTGGCGCCGAGGACGCCGAACGTGGAGGCCACCGCATTGCAGCCGCCGTCGATGGCCAGCTCGATGATGTTCCGCGGGTCGAAGTACTTCGGGTTGGGGGCGAAGCTCGCCGCGCCCGAGTGCTCGATGCCCTGGTCGACCGGGAGGATCGACACGTAGCCCGTGCCCCCCAGGCGGCCGTTGCCGAACAGGGCCGCCAGGTTGCGCAGGACCTGCGGCGACCGGTCGGTGTCGGTCACGACCCGGTCGAGGAAGTCCGGGCCGGGGAGGTGCAGGTCGTCGGCGACGATCCCCTTGCACTCGAAGTTGAGCAGGGACTCGGCGTCGTCGCCCAGCAGGCTCTGGATGTCCACGGATCAGGCTCCTCGGAAGGCTCAGACGGGGTCCGCCCACGGTAGCGCAGCCCCTTCCGCGCCCGGCCCCGGCCCGCCTACTCGAGGGCGGGCCGGACCTTGCGCAGGGCGGCCGCCACCCGCCGGCGGTCGCTCGCCGGCACGACGGCATCGGCCAGCACCTCCGTGCTGCTCACCGACTGCCCCATCGACGCCTTCCACCACCGGCGCCGGACCCGGCCCACGACCACGACCTCGTCACCCGCGGTCACCGGCCCGGGGCGGTCCTTGGGCGGGCCGAACCACGCCACGGGCACCGAGTCGGCCGGCTCGGCGTCCCTCGGCACCGTGACCTCGTAGCGCACCAGCAGCGAGCCGGACTCCAGGTCCTGCTCCCGTGCGTCGCTCGACAGATGGCCTTGCAGGATCACCACGTTCATCGTCATCTTCCTCTCCACGAGTGGTTCGTGGCCGCCGGGGCGGCGAGGCAGCGTCCGATGACCTGCTCCTCGTTCGTACGCGGCAGGTGTGACCGCGCCGCACGAGATCAGGTGAGCAGCCGCACGGCGGCGCTCCCCGAACGGACCCGCCGGTCGAGCTCCTTCGGGCGGCGACGCCGCCGCCCGAGCAGGTCGAGCACCCGCCCAACGTCGACGGCCCGGCCGTGCACCACCACGGGGGCGCCGGGCTCGAGGTCGTCGAGGGCGTCGGCCAGCAGGGCCGTGGTCACCGCCACGGGCTCCTTCGGGGGCAGGCCGATCACCGCCGAGCGGACACCATCGAGG
>JACDCH010000147.1 GCA_013694495.1 Acidimicrobiia bacterium
ACTCAGACGATGCGGAGGCGGTGGGCTTCCTGGCCGTTGCGGCCGGCCTCGAGGTCGAACTCGACGCGCTGGCCGGGCTCGAGCAGGCGCAGGCCCGACGCCTCGAGGGCGCTGGCGTGCACGAACACGTCGCTGTCGCGTTCGCGGGCGATGAACCCGTAGCCCTTGCGGGCGTCGAAGAACTTCACCGTGCCGCGGGGCTCGCCCGGGGAGCGGTGATCGGGCGTGGCGTGCTTGGGCTTCACCGGGCGCTCGCGCATCGCCTTCGGGCGCGTGTCGCGCTTCGGGCCCTTCGCCGCCCCCGCCGGCCGCACGGGCCGGTCGTCGACCGTGACCTCGCGACGGGCGGGGACGTCGAGCTTGGGCGCCTCGTCGACGCGCTGCTGCACCTGGAGAGCGCGCTGCAGGACCGAGACGTCCTTGCGCTTGTCGTCGGTCACGAACGTGATGACCGTGCCCGTGTGGCCGGCCCGGCCGGTGCGGCCCGAGCGGTGGACGTAGTCCTTGTTGTCGGCCGGCGGATCGAAGTGCACGACGCAGGCGACCTCCTCGACGTGGATGCCGCGGGCGGCGACGTCGGTGGCAACGAGGGCGGTGGCCCGGCCGTCGCTGAACGCGGCGATGGCGCGGTCGCGCTGGGCCTGCGTGCGGTCGCCGTGCAGCGCGACGGCGGTGATGCCGTGCTGGCCGAGCTGGCGGGCCACGCGGTCGGCGCCGTGCCGGGTGCGGCAGAAGACGATCGAACGGCCCTCGGCTGCCACGATCGAGGCAGCGAGGGTGAGGCGGCGCTCGGACGAGACCCGCCAGAAGTGGTGCTCGACGTCGCCCGCTTCCTGGGCTGCGCCGGCGACGTCGTGGCGGGCCGGGTCGTCCTGGTAGCGCTTGACGACCGCGTCGACGTCGCCGTCGAGCGTGGCCGAGAACAGCAGCGTCTGGCGGTCGTGGGGGGTCTGGTCGAGGATCCGCTTCACGGCCGGCATGAACCCCATGTCGGCCATGCGGTCGGCCTCGTCGAGCACGACGAAGCGGACGTCGTCGAGCTTCACCGTGCCCGACTCGATGAGGTCCTCGAGCCGGCCGGGGCAGGCCACGACGACCTCGACGCCGCGCGACAGGGCCCGGCGCTGCGGCTCGTAGCCGACGCCGCCGTAGATCGACGTCGTGCGGATCCGCTCGTGCGAGCCGAGGAAGGCGAGCTCGGTCTCGACCTGGGCCGCCAACTCGCGGGTGGGGACGAGCACGAGCGCGGTGGGCTTGTGGGGCTGGGCTGGCGTGGAGCGGGTGACGAGCGCGATGCCGAAGGCGAGCGTCTTGCCCGAGCCGGTGGGCGCTCGGCCGCAGATGTCACGCCCGGCCATGGCGTCGGGCAGGCACGCAGCTTGGATGGGGAAGGGGGCGAGGATGCCCCGCGCCGCGAGGCGGGTGGCGAGCGCGGCGGGGACGCCGAGCTCCGCGAAGGTTGAAGACACGCGAATTTCCTGGCTTTCTGATCGGGGGAACGGGTCACACGAGGGACCTCGCTGCGACCCCGGCCGGCGGATTCACCGGGCGAAGGTCGGAAACCCTACCCATCCCTGACACCGATCGTCGCATCCGACCGCCAGAGTTGTGCTCATGGTGACCACCGCGCCGCACCCGTCCGTCGGTTCGCAACCCGTGCCCGACGGCACCGCCCCACCCCCCGCCGTGCTGACGAAGGGCCTCGAACGCCGCTTCGGCGACGTCGTCGCCGTCGCCGGCGTGGACCTCGAGGTCCGCACCGGCGAGATCTACGGCTTCCTCGGCCCGAACGGCGCCGGCAAGTCCACGACCATCAGGATGCTGTGCACGCTCCTCACGCCGAGCGCCGGCACCGCCGTCGTCGCCGGCCACGACGTCGCCACCGATCCCGACGCCGTGCGGTTGCGGATCGGCGTCGCCCTGCAGGACGCCGCCCTCGACCCCAAGCAGACCGGCCGGGAGCTGCTGCGCCTGCAGGGCCGCCTCTACGGGCTCCGGTCACGCGAGATCGACGCCCGCCTCGAGTCGCTGTCGGACCTCGTGGACATCGGCGACGCCATGGACCGCTTCATCGGCACGTACTCGGGCGGGATGCGGCGCCGGCTCGACCTCGCGGCCGCGCTGATCCACAACCCCGAGGTGCTGTTCCTCGACGAGCCGACGTCGGGCCTCGACCCCGAGAGCCGATCGGCCGTGTGGGAGGAGGTCCGCCGCCTGAACACCGCCCTCGGCATGACGATCTTCCTCACGACGCAGTACCTCGAGGAGGCGGACGTGCTGGCGGATCGGGTCGGGATCATCGCCCGCGGCCGCATCGTGGCCGAGGGCACGCCCGACGAGCTGAAGCGGGCGGTCGGGACCGACCTGATCATCGCCCGCATCGCAGGCGACGCCGGCGCCGCCCGCAAGGCCCTCGACGGCATCGACGGCATCGTCGGCGTCGAGGTGCACGGCGACGAGCTCACCGTGAGCGCCACCGCCGGCCCGGCGGCGCTCAGCCCGGTGGCCGTGGCGCTCGCCCAATGCGGCGTCGTGGTCGAGGAGCTGACGCTGCGTCGCCCGACGCTCGACGACGTGTTCCTCGAGCTCACCGGTGGCCGGCTGCAGGAGCGGGAGGAGGCGGCCTGATGGCGGCGACCATCCTGCCCACGGCCCCGACGGGACGGGTCGAGATCCGGGCCCGCAAGGCCGGGTTCCTGGCCGACCTGCGCTCGATCGCCGGCCGGGCCGTGCGGAGCATCCCGCGCGAACCCGAGGCGATCGTCCCCGCCCTCCTCATCCCGCTCTTCTTCTTCGTGGTCAACACCGGCTCGCTCCAGGACGTGGCGCAGAACTTCGGCCCGGGCTTCGATTACAAGGCGTTCCAACTGCCCGTCGCCATCGTCTTCGCGGTCACCGGCATCTCCCGGGCGTCCACCCTCGTGACCGACATCCAGAACGGCTACTTCGACCGCCTGCAGATGACGCCCGTGAGCCGGTTGTCGTTGCTGCTCGGCCTCATGGTCGCCGACTTCGTCAACGTGCTGGCCCTGTCGATCCCCGTGCTCGGCCTCGGCCTCGCCGTCGGCGTCGACGTCGAGTCCGGCGTGCTCGGCGCGCTGCTCTTCCTGCTGCTGGCCTCGCTGTGGGGGTTGGCGTTCACCGGCTTCCCGTACGCCATCGCCCTGAAGACGGGCAACCCGGCGGCGGTGAACTCGAGCTTCCTCTTGTTCTTCCCCTTCGCCTTCCTCACGACGTCGTTCGTGCCCCAGGAGGCGCTCACCAGCTGGCTCGGCACCACGGCCACCTACAACCCGGTCACCTACTTGCTCGACGGGCTCCGCTCGCTGCTGAGCGAGGGATGGGACGCCGCCGCGCTGGGCAAGGCGATCGCCGCCATCGCCGGCATCGGCGTCGTGAGCATCGGTCTGGCCCTCGCCGCCCTGCGGGGCCGCGTCGACCGGGGCTGATGGTGCGCCAACCCGACGTGCGCGCGTGAAACCGGCACGGAGACGGGTTCACGCACGCAGGACGGACGAACGCACGCCGCCGAGCATTGAGCCGAACGGGTTCAGCAGCTCGGGCGGACGTCGAGCTCGGCGGTCATGGTGCCGGGGCCGACCTCGGTGGTGCGGATGCCGAGGTAGGCGGGCAGCCCCTCGGTGAGCCCCATCGTGCCGACGATGCCCTCGGCCAGGGCCGGGTCGTAGAGCGGGAATTCCACCGCGTCAGCCCCGGGCCGGCTCGAGGGCGTTCGTGACGAGGTCGTCGAGGCCGGTGCGGAGCGAGTCGACGTCGAAGGCGAGGCAGAGGGCGACGACCCGGTCGACCCCGAGTTCGCGGTAGCCCTCGATCAGCTCGGGCGTCACGCGGTTGAAGTAGGGGCTTACGGTCAGTTCGATGTCGGCGCGCGTGCGGCCCTCGGCGGCCAGGGCGGCCTCGAGCTCGGCCAGCGGGCCGGGCAGGTCGTCGGGCAGGCGGTTGAACGTGTACCAGCCCTGGCCGCTGCGGGCGACCCGGCGCATCGCCGCCTTCGACTCGCCGCCCACGTGGATCGGCGGGTGCGGCGACTGCACGGGCTTGGGGTACATGCGGCAGGCGGGCAGATCGTAGAACTCGCCGTGGTGCTCGGAGACGTCGTCGCACCACAGCGTGCGCATGACCTCGAGGTACTCGTCGGTGCGGGCGCCCCGGCGCTCGAAGGGCACGGCGAGGACGTCGAACTCCTAGCGCAGCCAGCCGACGCCGATGCCGAAGTCGACCCGACCGCCGGACAGGGCGTCGAGGTCGACCACCTGCTTGGCCGTGTACACGGGGTTGCGTTGGGGCACGAGGCAGATGCCCGTGCCCAGCCGAACGCGGTCGGTGACGGCGGCGAGGTAGGTCAGCGCGGTGAGCGGTTCGAGCAGGCCGGTGTCGCCGCCGCCGGGGAACCGGCCGTCCTCCGCGTACGGGTACTGCGAGTCGTACTGGTCGAAGAGCACCACGTGCTCGGCCACCCAGATCGACTCGAAGCCGCGGGCCTCGGCCTCGGCCCCGAGGGCGCGGAGGATCTCGGCGTTGGCGTTGCCGTTGCCGAGCGGGGCGAAGAGACCGACTTCCACGGGCGCCGACAGTAGGACCGCGCACTACGGTCCGCCGCCGTGACGCCCGAAGAGACTGCCGCCGCCACGACTGCCGCCGTGAGCGGGATCGCGGCCAACTTCATGCTCGACCCGGCCACCTACGCGAAGGGCAACGAGGCCGGCTTCGCGGGGCTCGACTTCTACGCCGGCGGCCGGGCCGGGGTGCTCGGCCGGGTCGACGCCGACGTCGTGGCCGACGCGTTCGCCTTCTTCGAGCCCGAAAGCGTGCGGACGAACTGGGAGCAGGCGCTCTCGACCATGGAGCCCGAGGAGGCGTCGGCGCTGTTCGCCGGCTGCGGCCACGACTGGGCCCGCGAGCACCTCGGCGACGACGTCGACTGGGACCGCCTGGCCGAGCTCCTCGGCCGCATCACCGACGCGGCGAGCGCCGCCGGCGCCCCGCTGTTCGCAGCCTGGCGCGGGGTCGACGAGCCCGACGACGCCAAGGCCCTGGCGCTGCACCGCTTCAACGTGCTCCGCGAGCTCCGCAACGCGCTGCACGCCGCCGCGGTGGCGGAGGCGGGCCTCCAGCCCGTCGAGGCGCTGCTGGTGAAGACGCCCTACATGGCGCCGGTGTTCGGGTGGACGGGCGACCTCCCCGATGTCGGCGAGGACCATCGGGCCCGCCACGCGCGGGCCGAGGCCGCCACGAACCGGGCCCTCGCCCCGGCCTACGCGACGCTCGACGACGAGGAGCTCGACGAGCTCGTCGCCCTCTGCACCTCCGCCCTCGGCGCGGTGACCTGAGCGGCTCGCGCCGCAACCACCGCAGCCCACGCCGCGCTGGCGGCCAGCAGCAGGCCGCCCCACCACACCCACACGAGGAAGGGACGCACGTGCACCTCGACCAGGGCGCGCCCCGTGTCGTCGGCGCTGTGCAGGACGACCTGCACGTCGGCGAGGGGCGACGACCGCAGCGCGGTCTCGGCCAGCAGCAGGCCGCGCTCGGGGTAGGCGACCCGGCCGGGTCGCAGCCGGGCCTTCTCGTCGTCGCCCCGCAGGAGCGTGAGCTCCGCGACCACCGCGTCGCGGTCGCGGACCCGCTCGACGGTGACGCCCTCGTTGCGCACCGTCCAGCCCGCCACCGACACGGCGTCGCCCGGGTCCAGGGTGGCCGACGCCGAGGCGCCGGTGGTGGTGCCGAGGACGCCGGCCAGGAGCACAAGGAAGCCCGCGTGCGCCAGGTGGCCAGGGCGGCGGAGGCTCGGGCGGACGGCGCCGGCGACGACCACGAGCGCGGCGGCCGCCAGGGCGAAGGGGGCGACGAAGCGGGCGAAGAAGCTGCCGTCGACGGCGACGCCGGCGGCGCCGGCGAGCGGTCGCAACGTGCCCAGCAGGACGACGAGCAGCGCACCCCCGACGAGCCAGGGTTGGGCGTGCACGGCCCGGGCCCGGCGCCC